>NZ_MAQZ01000048.1:0-102214 GCF_001756285.1 Frankia sp. CgMI4 | reverse complement strand
TCGGGAGCCTTCGGGCGCCTTCGGCGCAATGCGGGGGCCCCTGGCATCGGGGGCCGTGCGGGGTTTCCGTCGCCTCGCCTTCGGCGTTTGGAACTACGGGAGGCAATGCTGTGGACAGGCAGGATACCCAGCCGGGTCAGCCCGAGCCCGGCACCGGGGACGTCGGCGGCGACCCGTCCGGGAGCGACCACGACTCTTCCCCGGGCAGCCACGGCGGTTCCGGGTCCGGGCGCGTCGGTCCGCAGCTGGCTGCCCGCATGCTCGCGGTGGTCGCGGTCGCCGCGGCGCTCGCGGTGCTCGTGTTCGCCCTCGCGGATCCCTCCCCCTCCCGGCACATGCGTGGCCTCCTGATCACGGTGAACCTCGTCTGCCTCGCCGGGGTGTTCACGGCATGGCTTCGCGTGGCTCTCGTGGTCGGGGCCGCCAGGGCCCCCGGGGGAATCGAGTAAGCTCGGCCGGACATGCCGTGCGCCGGCGTACGTGTGTCCATCCGCTGGTCCAGGCCGACCACTCGTCATGATTGGTCGGCGCGCCTCCGGGTGGCCCGCGTGCCCTGATGATCGTCCGGATGTGCTGACGGGCGGTTCCCTCTCAGATCCATCGCGTCGAGCACGTTCGAGACGGYACAGGTTCCGGTCGCGGTCCCTCCTGCCACGGAAGATCCGTGGCCGCCAGAGTCCACAGGAGGTGGGTTCAGCCTTGGCACGTCATTATGAGCTCATGGTGATCCTCGATGCTGACCTCGAGGAACGCACTGTCGCGCCCTCTCTCGACCAGTACCTCGGTGTCGTCCGTCAGGGCGGCGGCGTGGTGGAGAAGGTCGATGTCTGGGGGCGGCGCCGGCTCGCCTACGAGATCGCCAAGAGTCACGAAGGCATCTACGCCGTHATCGACCTTCATGCGGAGCCCGACGTCGTCGCCGAGCTCGACCGTCAGCTCGTCCTCAACGAGTCGGTCATGCGCACCAAGGTCATCCGGCTTCCAGAGCCGAAGAAGCCACGTCAGAGCCGCCGGGCGGYGGCATGATCCGGTCCGCGGCGACGGCAGTCCCCGTGCCGTCGTGGGCCGCCGATCTCCGGGAGAGTGCCCATGGCCGGTGAAACCGTCATCACCGTCGTCGGCAACCTAGCCAACGACCCCGAACTGAGGTTTACCCCGAACGGTGCCGCGGTCGCCAGCTTCACCGTCGCATCCACGCCGCGCACCCTCGACCGCCAGACCAACGAGTGGAAGGACGGCGAGGCGCTGTTCCTGCGCTGCTCCATCTGGCGCCAGGCGGCGGAGCACGTCGCCGAGTCGCTGCAGAAGGGCGCTCGGGTCATCGTCACCGGCCGCCTCAAGCAGCGGTCGTTCGAGACCCGCGAGGGTGAGAAGCGCACCGTGATCGAGCTCGACGTCGACGAGATCGGTCCGAGCCTGCGCTACGCCACCGCCAAGGTCGTCAAGGCCGCGCGTGGCGGTGGTGGCGGCGGTTACGGGGGCGGAGGCGGCTACGGCGCGCCTGCCGGCGCGCCCCCCGGCGCACCTGCCGGTGTTCCCGCGGGCGTTCCGGCCGGCGGCGGCTACGGCGGCGGTAGTGGTGGAGCACCCATCGATGACCCCTGGTCGCAACCGGCCGGCGGCTACTCCGACGAGCCACCGTTTTGAGCGGCCGGTCGTCGTCCTCGCGAACGACACAACGAGGTAGGAGCACACCCATGGCCAAGGCGGCCGTGCGCAAGCCCAAGAAGAAGGTTTGCGTTTTCTGCAAGGACAAGGTCGACTACATCGACTTCAAGGACACTTCGCTGCTGCGCAAGTACATCTCCGACCGGGGTAAGATCCGGGCCCGTCGGGTGAGCGGTAACTGCAGCCAGCACCAGCGCGACGTGGCGACGGCGGTGAAGAACAGCCGCGAGATGGCGCTGCTGCCCTACACCGCCTCGGCCCGGTAGGGGGTGGCAATGAAGCTCATCCTGACCCAGGAGGTCCCCGGTCTCGGCAGTCCGGGTGACATCGTGGAGGTCGCGAACGGGTACGGGCGTAACTACCTCGTGCCCCGCCGGTACGCGATCCTCGCGACCAAGGGCGCGGAGCGTCAGGTCGAGCAGATCAAGCGGGCCCGGTCGGCCCGCGCGGTTCGCGATCTCGGGCACGCTCAGGAGATCGCCGGTCAGCTCGGTGGCCTCAAGGTCGAGCTGACCAGCCGGGCGGGCAAGGAAGGCCGCCTGTTCGGTTCCGTGACGGCGGCCGATGTGGTGGAGGCGGTGACCGCCGCGGGTGGCCCCGAGCTCGACCGGCGCCGCGTCGAGCTCACCACGCCGATCAAGTCCCTGGGCGCCTACACCGTCGCCGTGCATCTGCATCCCGAGGTGACCGCGACCGTGAAGCTCCAGGTCACGCAGGCCTGATCAGGTCTGACCAGGGCAGGGCGGGCCTGATCGCGGCCGGATGGGCCCGAGGTCAGGCGGGTCTGACGGGGTGGCATCCGCCGTTTCTCCCGCTGTACCGCCGCGCTCGCTGTACGGGCTCCCCTGGCCGACCGTCTCAGGTGGTCGGCCAGGGGAGTTCGTTGTGTGTGGGGCAAGGGGCGACGACCAGATCCGAAACTTTTTCTCATCCACAGGGCACTCGGGATGCAGGCGCCTGCCAGCTAGGTTTCGTCGAGGTTGTGGTCTCGGGTGTCCACAGGTTTCCGATTTCCGTCCCGATGTCCTCCCCAGGTTTCGGCCGGTTGCCCACAGCTTTTCCACAAGGGCCTGTGGATAACTTTTTGGTGGGTGTGCCCGCCGGTCCGTAAGGTCGGACCCTCCAGGCCGAGGAAGGTACTTCTAGCCTGATCGGGCCAGGCCTCCTTCGGTGACGCGGGCGGCGCCCGGCGAGAGGCTCACCGGGCGCCGCCCGTTCGGTCCCTGCTGGAAGCCCCGGCCGGTCGGGGGCGGAGCGGTCGTTGACAGCGGTTCCGATCTGTACGAACATACGTTCGAATACGGGTCTACGGGAGTCCCGGGAGGGTGCGTCGTGAGCGTCACCGAGATCTCGCGTGGTTCCGGTGGGAGTGCAGAGTTCGACCGGACTCCCCCGCACGACCTGCCCGCTGAGCAGAGTGTGCTCGGCGGCATGCTGCTGTCGAAAGACGCCATCGCCGACGTCGTCGAGGTCCTGCGGACGGGTGACTTTTACCGTCCCGCGCACGGCCTCGTGTACGAGGTCATCGGCGATCTCTACGGCCGGGGGGAGCCTGCGGACGTCATCAGCGTCGCCGCCGAGCTCAGCCGCCGAGATCTGCTCGAACGGGTGGGCGGTCCGGCCTACATGCACACCCTCATCTCGAGCGTGCCCACTGCGGCCAACGCCGGGTACTACGCCCGTATCGTCGCGGAGAAGGCGGTCCTGCGCCGCCTCGCGGAGGCCGGCACCCGCATCGTGCAGCTCGCCTACGGCGCGGCTCCGGACGTCAGCGACGTCGTCGACCGCGCCCAGGCGGCCGTGTACGAGGTGACCGAGCGCCGGACGAACGAGGACTACCTGCCGCTGGGGGAGCTGCTCAACCCGGCGTTGGAGGAGATCGAGTCCATCCAGGGGCACGACGGTTCGCTGACCGGGGTGCCCACCGGTTTCGTCGACCTCGACGAGCTGACCAACGGCCTGCACGGCGGCCAGCTGTGGATCGTCGCGGCCAGGCCGGCCGTGGGCAAGTCGACCCTCGGCCTGGACTTCGCCCGGGCGGCGTCGATCAAGAACGGGATGGCGTCGGTCATCTTTTCGCTGGAGATGAGCCGCATGGAGATCACCATGCGGCTGTTGTCCGCCGAGGCGCGGGTGTCCCTGCAGAACATCCGCACGGGCCGGCTCACCGACGACGACTGGGGTCGCCTGGCCCGCCGGATAGGCGAGGTCGCGGAGGCCCCGCTGTTCATCGACGACAGCCCGCACCTGACGATGATGGAGGTCCGGGCGAAGGCCCGGCGGTTGAAGCAGCGTAACGAGCTGCGTCTGGTGATCCTCGACTACCTGCAGCTGATGTCGTCGCCCAAGAAGGTGGAGAACCGTCAGCAGGAGGTCAGCGAGATCTCGCGGTCGCTGAAGCTGCTCGCCAAGGAGCTCGACGTTCCGGTGGTCGCCATCTCCCAGCTCAACCGCGCCTCCGAGCAGCGGGCCGACAAGCGTCCCCAGGTCTCCGACCTGCGCGAGTCCGGAAGCCTGGAGCAGGACGCCGACGCGGTGATCCTGCTGTACCGGGAGGACACGGTCGAGAAGGAGTCGGCGCGCGCCGGCGAGGCGGACCTCATCATCGCCAAGCACCGCAACGGGCCGACTGGCACCGTCACCGTCGCCTTCCAGGGTCATTACTCACGGTTCGTCGACATGGCGAACTGAATTCTCGGCCCGGGAGCGGGACGAGGCCCACGGGTGGAGAGCGTCAGCGGCCCGCCAGCGGCCCGGGTGGGTGCCCGGGTGTGTTTGGCGTGGTCATGGTTCATGTTGGCGGACCGCAGATCTCCCGATGCTGCCAGACTGGGCGGTATGAGTTTCAGGATCATCCATGGCGAGTGAGAGGCGGGACGGCGGGCGGCCCGCCGGGGCGGTCCTCGAAGTTGCCCGGTTCGACATCAAACCGGGCAGCGAGGACGATTTCGTCGCCGCGTATCACGGGGTGCGTGCGGAGCTCGTCGGCACGCCGGGCTGTCGTTCCGCGCGGATGACCCGCGGGGTCGAGTCACCGTCGAGTTTCGTGCTGCTCGTCGAGTGGGACAGCCTGGACGCCCATCTGACGAACTTCCGGGAGTCGGAGCGGTTTGYCCGCTGGCGTGCCGCCCTCGGCCCGTACTTCGACGGCACCCCGACGGTGGCGCACAGCGCAGACGTCCCCGCCGCTCCCGGCCCGGCCTGACCCTCGACGACCGCCGGACCTCTGATCATGGCAGCGTTCCTCGGGTACCTGTTTTTCGCGCCGCTTACGGCGCTCTTCTTCGGTTTCCTCATCTGGCTGGTGCCGGCGATCCTGCTCCGGAACACGGATGTGGTGAGCCGGYTGAACCTGCGGCCCTTCGCGTTCTTCGTCACCGGCTACGTCTTCAGCGGGCTGATGGCCCTCTACCTGCTGGTGCTGGACGCCGGCCACGACGTCGCGCCGGCGGCCGGCGCCGTCGCATCCCTGGCCCTCCTCTGGGCTGTTCGGCGGCAGTGGCGCCGGCATCGGCCACTGGGCACGCGGCAGGTGGCGAGCAGGCGACGTGGCGGCCCGGTCCAGCCGGTCCAGCAGGGTTACCCTGGCCCGCCGGTGCAGCCGGGTTACCCCGGCCCGCCGGTGCAGCCGGGTTACCCCGGCCCGCCGGTGCAGCCGGGTTATCCGCATCAGCCCGGCCACCCGTACCCCCCCATGCCGCAGGCCGGGCCGGTCGCGAGAGGTCCATCCGGGTATCCCGAGACCGCCGGATATTCGCTTACGCAGCCGGATCAGCCCCGCCCGGGCGGGGGAGGAGACGGTCCGGGCGGGGGAGAAGACGGTCCGGGCGGGGGAGAAGACGGTCCGGGCGGGGGAGAAGACGACCCGGCAGGCGGGGCGGGTGATCCCGGTCAGCCGGGGTATCAGTCTGGGCCCGCGGGTCATCGGGCGKCACCGGACGGCGGTCGCGGGGCCGGTCGGCGGATCGCCGGCTACCCCTGGGCCGTTCCGCCCAGCGGGCCCAGACCGGGGGGCCTACCACCCGGCGCGCCCCCGTCCCCGCCACCGGCCGAGGCGGACCCTGATTCCTGATCACGGGTTCTTGATTTCTGGTCCGGTTCCTGGTCTCTGGCGCCTGATTCCGTCGCTCGTCGTTCGCCGCCCGGCGGGCCGGGCGGCGCGACACGGCAGGCTGGACCCGTCCGGGCGGTGGCGTACCGTCGTGTCATCGTCTGTCAGTGCCGGCGGTCCCCGCCAGCAGTGCCACTGAATTGATCTTCGAGGTCGAGATGCCCGCCCTGCGCTCCCGCACCACCACCCACGGCCGGAACATGGCCGGCGCCCGCGCCCTGTGGCGCGCGACCGGGATGACMGACGACGACTTTGGCAAGCCGATCGTCGCCGTGGCTAACAGCTTCACCGAGTTCGTCCCGGGGCATGTGCACTTGCGTAACCTTGGCTCGCTGGTGGCCGGGGCGGTGGCCGAGGCCGGTGGGGTGGCGCGCGAGTTCAACACCATTGCCGTGGACGACGGCATCGCGATGGGGCATGGCGGGATGCTCTACTCGCTGCCGTCCCGCGAGCTCATCGCCGACAGCGTCGAGTACATGGTGAACGCCCACTGCGCCGACGCCCTGGTCTGCATCTCCAACTGCGACAAGATCACCCCGGGGATGCTGCTCGCGGCACTGCGGCTGAACATCCCGACCGTGTTCGTCTCCGGCGGAGCGATGGAGTCGGGCAACGCGGTCATCTCCGGCGGCACGGYTCGGTCCAGGCTGGACCTCATCACCGCGATGTCGGCGGCGGTCAACCCGGACGTCTCGGACGGCGACCTGTCGACGATCGRGCGTTCGGCCTGCCCGACKTGTGGATCCTGCTCCGGCATGTTCACGGCGAACTCGATGAACTGCCTGACCGAGGCGATCGGGCTGTCCCTGCCCGGCAACGGGTCGACCCTGGCCACCGCCGCCGCCCGCCGTGAGCTGTTCGTCGAGGCCGGGCGCCTCGTGGTCGACCTGGCGCGGCGCTATTACGAGAAGGACGACGAGGCGGTCCTGCCCCGGTCGATCGCGACCGCCGCCRCCTTCCGTAACGCCTTCGCGGTCGAYGTGGCGATGGGCGGCTCGACGAACACCGTGCTGCATCTGTTGGCCGCCGCCGTCGAGGCCGGCGTTGACGTCACCCTCGCCGACATCGACCAGATCTCCCGCACCGTCCCCTGCCTGTGCAAGGTGGCGCCGAGCTCCACCCGTTACTACATGGAGGACGTCCACCGGGCGGGCGGCATCCCCGCGATCCTCGGCGAGCTCGACCGGGCCGGGCTGCTCGACCCGGACCCGCACACGGTGCACTCCGCGAGCCTGCGCGAGTTCCTCGACCGCTGGGACGTCCGCGGCCCGAGCCCCTCGCCGGACGCGATCGAGCTGTTCCACGCGGCGCCGGGTGGCGTGCGCACGATCGAGCCGTTCAGCTCCACCAATCGGTGGGACACCCTTGACACCGACGCCAGGGACGGTTGCATCCGTTCGGTCGARCACGCCTACTCCGCCGAGGGTGGGCTCGCGGTGCTGTTCGGCAACCTGGCCGTCGAGGGCGCCGTCGTGAAGACGGCCGGTGTGGACGAGGGCCAGTGGACCTTCCGCGGCCCGGCGCTCGTGGTCGAGAGCCAGGAAGAAGCGGTCGACGCCATCCTCACCGGGCGGGTCAAGGCCGGGAATGTGATCATCGTCCGCTACGAGGGCCCTCGCGGCGGTCCGGGGATGCAGGAGATGCTCTACCCCACCGCGTTCCTCAAGGGCCGCGGTCTCGGCCCGAAGTGCGCCCTGATCACCGACGGCCGGTTCTCCGGCGGGAGCTCCGGACTGTCGATCGGTCACGTCTCCCCGGAGGCGGCCCACGGCGGGACGATCGCCCTGGTCCGCGACGGGGACATCATCGAGATCGACATCCCGGCCCGCCGGCTGGAGCTCGTGGTCTCCGACGAGGAGCTGGCGAGCCGACGCGCGGCGCTGGAGGCGGCCGGCGGCTACCGTCCCACCGGGCGGGAACGGCCGGTGTCCATGGCGCTGCGGGCCTATGCGGCGATGGCGACCTCGGCCTCCACCGGTGCCGCGCGCGACGTCGGTCTGCTCGGCGGCTGATGAGGCGGCGTCCGGGCGGGCCTGGTTCGGACCGGGCCTGGTTCGGACCGGGACGGGTTCAGACCGGGACGGCGGCGGGGGCGGACGACGGCGTCGCGAGCGTCACGGCAAAATCCCCATCGGGATCCGTCCACTGCCGCGCCACCGCCCAGCCCGCCAGCGCAAGCTCCGAGGCGATGCCGTCCAGGGTGAACTTAGCGCTGATCTCGGTGAGGATCTCCTCCCCCGGTTGGAAGTCGACCGTAACGGCGAGGGTCGCGATCGAGACGCGCTGCTCCCGAACGGAACGTAGCCGCATCTCGATCCAGGAGTTCTCGGCGTTCCAGACCGCCACATGCGCGAATCCGCGGATGTCGAAGTCGCCCCCGAGTTCCCGGTTGATCACCGTCAGCACATTGYGGTTGAAAGCGGCGGTGACCCCGGCACCGTCGTCGTACGCGGCGACGAGGCGGTCGACGTCCTTGACGAGGTCCGTTCCCAGTAGTAGGGCGTCGGAGCTCTCGGCCTGCTCGCGCAGCGTACGGAGGAGGTTCTGCCGCTGCGCAGGGCGCAGATTGCCGACCGTGCCGCCGAGGAAGGCGAGCAACCGATGGCCACCTCGGGGCAACTGGTGCAGATGCCGTTCGAAGTCCCCGACCACGGCCGCCACGGAGAGCCCCGGGTAGGTGGTGAGGATTCCGCGACCTGCCCGCACCAGGGCCGCCTCGTCGACATCGAAGGGGATGAAACGGCGGAGGTTGCCGGCCGCCCGCAGCGCGTCGAGCAKCAGCCTGGTCTTGTCGGAGGTTCCCGATCCCAGCTCGACGAGGGTGTCGGCCGGACAGGCAGCCGCGATCTCGTCGGCGTAACTGACCAGGATGGCCCGTTCCCGCCGGGTCGGGTAGTACTCCGCCAACCGGGTGATCTTGTCGAACAGCATGCCGCCGGTGGTGTCGTAGAACCACTTCGGCGGCAGCTCGCGGGGGCTCGCGGTGAGGCCGGCGAGCACGTCGCGGGCYAGCGTGACGRCGCGATCCGACTCGTGYAGGTGGCGGTCGACGGMGAGGCCCGRGAACGGGATCTCCGCCGTGCCGTTCGCGCCCGTCCCCTCAGGGACGGCATCATCCGCTCGGGTGGTTGTCGGAGTCCTTGGTGTCATGGATGTACCCTCCATCAACGTGGTGCAACCCACGGTAACTGATCTAGGAGATCATGTTACGAAGAGTGACTTGATGTGTGTCGGCTACCAGGAGGTGATGGTCCGGAACGTCCACCCAGCCCGGTTCGTCATCGTCTGGTTCGCTTGCGACCAGGACTCCATCCTTCTCCCTCCGGTATGACAGGCTGTCCCGCCAGGCGGTCGCCACGATCTGGGTTCCATCCACCACCAGCAGGTTCAGCCGGGCCCGCTCGCCCGAACCCGCCGCGTCCAGCGACAGCACGACCTCGGCGACCGCCTCGGCGAGTGGACGCTTCCCGGCGTGCTCCCACACCAGCGCGGCGAGCAGCGCGGAGTCGCACGTCGAGTCCGGGACCGGAGCGTCGGGCCGGTCGCGCAGCATCCGCCGGACGGCCACCGGGTCGACCCGGCCGTTGTGGCTGAGCAGCCGGTGGCCGTCGGTGAAGGGAGCCGTCGCGCTTTCTTCGATCGGCATGCCGACGGTGGCGCTACGCACGGCCGCCAGCACGCAGCCGGAGGCGACCGCGCCGGCGATCGAGGCGTACGAGGCGTCCGTCCACATCGGCACGGCCCGGCGGAACCGGGCCGGCGCCGCCCGCAGCGCCGGGGCGTACCAGCCGACTCCGAACCCGTCGGCGTTCACCGTGCCGTGGCGCATCCGCCTCGGCGACCACGACTGGCGCAGCAGGCTGTACGGACGCTCCAAGGTCAGCCCCGCCAGGGTCCGTGGCGTTCCGATCCAGGCGAGGTGCCGGCACACCGAGGTCTCCTTCGCACGCGTGCTCGTTCGTCACCCGGCGTCGCGGGCCAGCCGGAATCCGGCGAAGATCTGCCGGCGGATCGGGTAGTCCCAGTTCCGGAACGTGGCGCGGACGGCGACGGCGTCCGTCGCCCAGCTGCCTCCGCGCAGGACGCGGAAGGACGACTCCCGCCCGGYCTTCGGAAAGAAGACCTCGCTGTACTCCCGGTAGGGGTAAGACACGAAGCCCGGGTACGGCGTGAACCCGCTCGCCGTCCATTCCCAGACGTCCCCGATCATCTGTTCGGCTCCGCAGGGACTCGCGCCCGCGGGATAGGCCCCCAGCGGGGCCGGGCCGCTCGTCCAGTTGCCCAGATTGGCACGCTCCGGAGTCGGATCGGTGTCCCCCCACGGATACCGCCGTGAACGTCCGGTGACCGGGTCGTAGGCGGCGGCCTTCTCCCACTCGGCCTCGGTCGGTAGCCGCCTGCCGGCCCAGCGGGCATGCGCCTCGGCCTCGTACCAGCACACGTGCTGGACCGGCTCGTCGAGGGGAACCGGCTCGACCCGGCCGAACCGGCGGCGCAGCCAGGTGCCGCCCTCGCGCCACCAGAACGCGGGCGCGCTCAGGCCCTCCGTCTGGCGCCATTCCCATCCCGCAGCCGACCAGAGCCGCTCGTCGTCGTATCCGCCGGCGTCGATGAAGGCGATCTGCGCCCGGTTGGAGACGGGGAGGGTGTCGATCCAGAACGCGGGGAGGTGGACGCGGTGGGCGGGACCCTCGTTGTCGAAGGCCCAGGGATGGATACTGGTGCCGAGGGTGAACTCGCCGCCCGGCACGAGGACCTCCGGCCGCGGCACCCGGCGGCCGGGCGGTGGCGCCGCGCCGGGAGCAAGTACCGGCGGTCCCTGGCGGAGCTGGTGCGTGGCGAGCATCGTTTCGTCGTGCATGTGCTCGTGCTGCACGACCATGCCGTAGACGAAGCCGTCGGCGAGCAGTCGTTCCCGCTCCGGTACGGCAGCGGTTTCCGCGCCGGCGCCAGCCATCGGTCCGAACCGGTCGGGTCCGAACCRGTCGAGGAGGTCGAGAGTGYGGCCGCGGACCTCGTGCAGGTACGCCCTGGTCTCGGCGGGGCCGAGCAGGGCCAGCCGGCTGCGGCTCGCGCGGCTGTGCCGGAACGCGTCGTAGATGTCGTCGAGCCCCGGCCGCGTCCCGGTGCCGCCGGCCAGCGCGCGCACCAGCCAGAGATCCTCGTAGTTGCCGACGTGGGCGAGGTCCCAGACCAGCGGGGACATCAGCGGCGAGTGCTGGCGGAGGAGATCCTCCGCGGCGATGTCGGTGTACGTGAGTGAACGCTGGCGTGCGGTCCGCAGGGCGTCGGCGACGGTGTCGGCGGTGATCGGCTTCGCCTCCCGGATCGGCTTCGCATCCTGGTCGGCGGCGGTCTCCCGGTCGGCCGGGGCGGCTGGGGATGCCAGGGATGCCGGGGACCGGGTCAGACGAGTGAGACGCACCGGTGKGCCTCCTCACGCAGCAGACCGGCCGGGCCGATCGCGAGAAGTCGTTCGGTCAGTTCGTCGGCCGGACATCGGCCGCGGTCGAGGTAGCGCCCGGCGAACGACTCGACCGTCTCGGCGAGATCGGTCGCGCCGCGGCGGCGCAGGGCGCTCACGGCCAGGTCGACGCAGCGCACCGCCGCGCGTCGCAGGGGCTCGTCGGCCATGCCGAGCATCGCCGCGGCCGGCCAGCGATGCGCGACGGCCAGGCACGCCTCGAACGCTCCGTCCGCGGCGACCGGGTCGTCAAGCAGTACCGTCGGCATCGCGACGGCAGCCTGCCAGCCGTCACCCGGTTGCGCGTCGAGGTAGCGCAGTTCCCACCAGCCACGCGGTCGGACCGGGGGGAACACCGTGGTCGCATGGTAGGAGAGATCCTCGCGGGTCGGGGGACGGGTGACCGGGCCGCGGCCGGCGAGCCAGTCCCCGAAGGTTGAGTCGTCCCGGACCGGGACGAAATGATGATCGTCTTCGGGGTTRCCGGCCCTGGCGGGATTCTCGACCATCATCAGCTTGGCGTCGAGCAGGTACCGCGCCCACAGGTCGACGAGATCGGGCTCGGTGTCCCCGGACCCCGGGGCCGTGAGAGCGGCCGCGACGGGCCGGGTTCGGCTCGCGTCGATGCCGTCCCACACCGCCTGGCGGGTCGACCGCCATCCGGTCCGGCGGCCGGCGTACGCGGGTGAGGCGGCGAACAGGGCGGTGAGGACCGGGCCGAGAGCGTGGACGAGTTGGAACCGCCGCGCCGCCTCGGCAGGCGAGCCGCCGAGGTCCAGGTTGACCTGGACGGAGGCGGTCGAGTACATCATCACCGTGCCGGACGCCCCGCCCCCGGTCCGGAAATGCTCCTCCATCGCCGCGTATCGGGACGCGGTGGTCTGCCGCATCCCGACGCGCAGGGGATCGACCCCCATGCCGACGAGGGCCAGGCCGTCGACCGCCAGGGCGGAGCGGACCAGGTTCAGATCGGCGGAGCTCGCCCGCACGGCCGCGGTGAGCTCGGCCGGCGGCCCGGACAGCTCCAGTTGGCCGCCGGGCTCGAAGGTGATGCGGCTGCCCCCGGGCAGGACCGGCCCGCCGGGACCCGGGGTGGTCCCGGGAATCCGGGCGAGGGACGCCAGCGTGCGGGCCGGCGGGATCAGACAGTGGACTGCCTGCGTGTCGACGATCAGCCACTCCGTCTCGATGCCGACGCATCCTCCCGGTACCGTCGGGCCACCGTTTCCCCGGGTGTCCTTGCGGTCGTTCCCCCGGATGCCCTTGCGGTCGTTCCCGCGGTCGTTCCCGTAGGCCGCCTCATCGCCTGTCCCGTGGACCGGCGTGACGCAGCCGGCCGCGAAGGCCCATACCTGGTCGGTGTCGATCGCCCGCCGCTGCGGCTGTGAGTGAGGGTGTGGTGGCTGCGGCTCGTCATTCCGGATCCCCTCGGGTGTCACGTGGCGTGGCATCCTGTGGCTCCTCTCCGGCACTGCAACTGTTCGACACCGCGCCCGACGGCGGCCTCCGGTGGGTTCTCCCCTGCGCCGCCGGCCCCCTACCCGGCCRCCGTACCCGGTGTCGCCTCGGCCGTCTCGCCGATGGGTGGTATAGATGTGTTTCCAACGTTCTTCTCCCTCGCATATTCCACGCCCTTGACCCTGTCGCTGTTGTGTATTCGATGGAATGGTGGCCGGGACGGACCGGGACGGACCGGGAGTCGGCAGCGCGCCGTGATTGGCTGACGGCGGAGCCGGTTCCGGACCCGGAGACAACGCCGAGCGCAACGGCGTCGTGACGGCGCCGGGAGGTGGTGACCGCGGACGTGTCCGATCGGCAGTCAGCGGGACGTTCGGCCATGGCCGAGTACCTGCGGCGCAAGCAGCTCTACGTCGCCGAGCGCAGCGATCATAAACGGCGGGCGATGGCCGTCGCCGGGGCCACGGCGGGTGCCGTCACCCTCGTCGTCGCCGTGGTCATCCTCCTGGCCGGGCTGCCCGCGCTCGTGGCCGTGCAGCTCGCGATCATCTCGGYCGTCGTGGTGGTCCTCGTCGCGGCGACYCGGTTTCTCCGGTCCCCGCCGGAGATCGAGGCCTGGCGCGAGGACGCGGAGGCCGAACGCAGCACCGCACGGGCGTTGGACCGTCTGGCCCGGGCCGGCTACACCGTCCTGCACGACCGTGCGCTGGCCGACTCGGCCGGCAATATCGACCATCTCGTCATCGGGCCATCCGGGGCCTGGGTGATCGAGACCGACGCCCATCCGGGACCGATCCGCCAGAACACCGCCGGGGTCTGGGCCGRCAAGGTTCCATTGCGGGCGATGCTGGGGCTGGTCGCGTGGATGGGCGAGGAGGCCACCGCGCAGCTCCTCGCGGAACTGCCGGCGGGCTGGCAGCTGGAGGTCCAGCCGGTCGTAGCCTTCGCCCGCGCGGATCTTCCCGCCGGCTTGGCCCTCGTCGAGGGCGTGCTGTTGCTGCCCACCACCGGGGTGGCCGACTACGTGCTCTCCGCCGGGGTCGTGCTTCGGCCCATCGACGTGGCGATGCTGGTCGACGTGGCCGGGCGGGTGTTCCCGGCCTATGCGGTGTCGGGACCCCCGCCGTCCTGGCCRGCCCGATCCCGGCTGCGTGGCCTGCTGCGGCGTTGATCGGTTCGCAGTGACGTTGATCAGGACGATGCGACCCGGTCCGACCACGGTGCCGGCGGGCGGGATACCGTTGGGTGAAGGTGGCCTACGAAGGAGACGAGATGGTTCGCAAGGTGACCGTGCTGGCTCTACTGGCGAGCGCCGGAGCCGCGCTGACCGCCGTCCGGCGCCGCGGCAGGGGCAAGGAGGAGATCGACCTCTGGCGGGAGGCGACCTCCGCGGCGGGCGCCCCGGCCGGCGGGCGCTGAGGTCCGCGGCAAGGCCGGGCTGCCACCCCGGCCCGAGGTGCCCGAGGTGTCAGCCCGTCAAAGCTTCCAGCTCAGGGCCTCAGAGCTCGACTAGGCCCACGTCGACGACCAGGGTGCCGACCAGCCCGGTCGGGGCGGCGAGGTGCAGCTCGATGTGCGTCTCCGGTACCAAATCCTCGACGACGCGCAGCGGCACGTGGATTGAACCCCGTGCTCCGATCGGGAAGAAGCGCATGGGAATCCCGTTCCGCAGGAGGATCGGGCAGATCAGCTCGTCCGTCGAGTTACCGCCCCGAAAGTAGAGCGGCTGGGCGGTGATGCCGGCTGGGACGACGTAGCTGAACGACGAGCCAAGCGAAATCGGAACATCCAGACCTTTGCCCTCGAAGGGGACAATGCCCTGCAGGAAGCGAGGAGTCGTGAACATCCGCTCATCCTTCCGTCGGGTATCCGTGTGCATGCTTTCCGTATCTTCCTCTGGGTATTTTCGCTCGGAGCTGTTTCCACCGCGTTACGTCGGCCATCGAGGGAGCGTCGGGCGCGGCGTGGATCTCGAGCGTGGAGTGTGCCGACTATAAGGAATCTGCGGGTAAAGACGCTGGCAGAAGGCTTGACCTGGCGTGTGGTGGCGTGGGGAGGCACCGTAGAACCATGACCACCCCGACCTCGTCTCGACCGTCCGACGCCCTCGTTCCCGGCGCGGGAGCTGATGCCGACCCCGGGGCGGGCGTGAGCATCGCTCAGGAGCCGAGCATCGACACGTCGCCGCCGTCCGGTCCCTCCTACCTCCCCTCGGTGGTTCCGCACGATCGGCTCGCCGGATGCGCGGCGGCCCATCGGCGTCTGCTGGAGGTGGCCGGCCGGCTGGACGACGTCGTCGTGCGCCGTCCGTTGGGCCTGCCGGGCTGGACGGTCGGTCATCTGCTCACCCACCTGGCCCGCAACGCGGACGGTCACACCGGCATGGTCGAAGCCGCCCGGGCCGGTGGGATCCGGGCCCAGTATCCCGKGGGCGCGCGGCAGCGGGAGGACGGCATCGCCGCCGGTCGCGATCTGCCCGCCGCGCACGTCCGCGACGACCTGGTGGCCGCGGTGACCCGGCTGGAGCGGGCCTGGGACGGCGTGCAGGTCGACGTCTGGCGCACGGGTCTCGGGCACACCGCCACCTATGGCCTGACGACCCTTGCCGATCTGGTCTTCCTCCGCTGGCGGGAGACCGAGATACACCTCGTCGACCTCGATCTTGCCGATCTCGGCGGTCCCGGCTGGGCGGACCTGAGCCCGGCCTACGTCCAGGCCGAATGGGAGTGGACCCTGCGCGGGCTGCCGGCCCGAGTACCCCCGGAGATCACCGTCGTGYTGGCGCCGGGGGACCGGCCGTCGACCGCCGTCGGTCGCGGGCAGCGGCGCGTGGTCGTCGACGCGCCTACCAGGCCGACGCTGCGCTGGCTCGCCGGCCGGGACCCGGGCCGGCCGGACTGGCCCACCCTCGCCCCCTGGGAATGACCGGCGCTTTCTCGGACTGACCGGCCGGCCGCTCGGTGTCCCGGGTCGGGGGCCGGCGGGACCCGCGACGGGGCGGGCTTCTTCTGAGGTTTCCGGCTAGCGCGACAATGTCTGCCGTGTTGGACAACAGGGACAACTGGGGTGAGGCGGCGCGCGGGCGACGTGGGGATCGCGGCCGGGGCTTTTCATGATCACGATGGCCTTGTTCAACAACAAGGGCGGCGTCGGTAAGACGACCCTCGCCTACCACCTGGCGCACATGCTGCAGCGCATGGGTCACCGGGTGCTCGCGGTCGATCTCGATCCGCAGGCGAACCTGACCRCCCAGTTCCTCGACGAGGACGAGCTGACCCAGCTGTGGGAGGAGCCGGAGGTCACCGCGTCGTCCGCGCCGAAGTCCATCATCGACCTCGACGTGCGCCCGGTTCGGATCGTCCCCGGTACGGGGACGATGGCGACGGCGATCGGGCCAATCATGGAGGGGGTCGGGGACGTCACGCTCTTCGATCCGGTGACGATCGAGGACGGTCTGTGGCTGCTGCCCGGCGACGTCGAGCTGAGCGTCTTCGAGGACCGGCTGTCGGCCGCCTGGCCGAACAGCTTCCTCGGCAAGGACATCGCGGCGCTGCGTACGACGACGGCTTTGCACCGGGTCATCGACCATGGTGCCCGCTCGGTCGGCGCCGAGATCGTGCTCATCGACGTGGGGCCCAATCTGGGGGCCATCAACCGGGCCGCGCTGCTGTCCGCCGACACCGTGCTCATGCCACTGACGGCGGACCTATTCTCGCTGCGAGGGCTGCGCAACCTCGGCCCCACACTGCGGGAGTGGCGTTCCACCTGGCAGGGCATGGTGCTGCCGAAGATTCCCGAGCGTATCTCGGCCCCGCGCGGGCTGATGATGCCGATCGGGTACATCGTGATGCAGCCGCCGACGCGGACCGACCGGCCGGCGAAGGCGCACGACCGGTGGCTCGACCGGATTCCCGAGGTGTTCGCGACCTCGGTGCTCACCAGCGGGAACCCCGGACCGTATGACCGTTCCTTCGAGATCGCCACCCTGGGGCACTACGCGAACCTGATCCCGCTGGCGCACGACGCCCGTAAGCCGATGTTCGAGCTGCGGGCCGGAGACGGCGCACTCGGCGGTACGCAGAGCGCGGTGCGGCGCTGCTACTCCGACTTCCGGGATCTCGCGGTTAAGGTGCGGGAGCGGCTGGCCTTCATCGATCCGACCCTGCGCCGGTCCTGACCGACGGGCCTCGCGGCCGGTGCCGGCACGGCCGTAGCCGTAGCCATCGCTGACGGCGGCGTCGGCGGGCCGGTTATCCACAGGGTGGCGATTGGGGGAGTCGCGGCCCGGTTATCCACAGGGCGCCCGCGGGGCCCGATGGTCGTAGGCGGGCACTGTGATCGCCGGAAGACCGGATCAACCCGAGCATCGGTGTCCCCCTATGGTTCCCGTGCCGGACCAACGTCCGAGGAGACCGTCATGCCGTACGCTTGTGAAGCGCTTCGCCGAGGTGGTCATCGTCGGGTGGTTCCGTCCCGGCCGGAGTGCGTCCCGCGGGGGGCGTAGCTCAATTGGCAGAGCACTGCCTTTGCAAGGCAGGGGTTAGGGGTTCGAGTCCCCTCGTCTCCACGCGCCGGCTTCGGCTGCTTGCCGATCTTTGATCGGCTGCGCCATCGGCCGTTATGCCTGCCCGGGGGGCGACCCCCGGACCCCCGAGTGTCGGGCTTCGCCCGACCTGGCGGGGGCTGGGTTGTTCGTTATGTAGCCACAGACGGACGGAGCATAATGATCTTGTCGGTTATGCTTCTGGATGAGCACCGCCACCTGGCTGGCCGATGGGCGGCGGGGCCGCGTCAGACGCGGAAGGGCCTCCTATCCGCCAGTCCCGGTGCTGGCGGGGCCGCCTCCTCGGTGCCCGGGGGCAGTCCTACCAGGTGTTCGGCCGTGTGTGGAGGCCGGACAACGCGGCCGACTCGACGAGCACGCGCCCTCACAGCATCGCGTCGGACCGGGACATCRCGGCGTGGACACAGGGGAGGGGACATAGGGGAGTGACGTGGGGATCGGAGTAACCGTTGCATAAGAGCGCCCGATAGCGGCGCTCATGCCGCCTCACCTTGCGGTGAGGCACTCCCGGTCTGACCGGCCGGAGCCGTGCCGGGTTCCCGTTTCCCAGCCGCCCGCCCCGCGGACGGGGTCTTACGGTCGGCTCCACGGGCGTTTACCGTCTCCGATGTACTGGCGGCGACGAGGTTGGACAGGTTGACCGCGGCGTTCAGGTCGCGGTCGCCTACCAGCCCGCAGGACTGGCAGGTGAACGTGAGTTCGGACAGTGTCAGGCTTGCGTGCGGCCGGGCGCACAGCGACGTCAGGATCTCGGTGACGTCGCGCACCAGGTCGTCGTCGACCTCGGCCGGGTCGACGACCAGCAGCCGCCGGCCCAGCGGGGCGAGCATGGCAGCGACGTCCGTGCCGGGGTGGGCGCGGCGGTGCCGGCCCACCCCGAGCTGTCGGGCTACTCGTAGGACAGGTTCGACTGCCCTTCGATCACGCGGCCAGCGATGTAGAGGTCTCCGTTGGAGTCCAGTATTGCGATGATCTTTTTCTGGTTGCCGTGGTGGGTCGTGAAGAAGATCTTGTCGGCTTCCTGGGAGGTGGAGTAGTTTGTGTTGACCGAGAGTTCGATGCTCACCGGTGAGCTGATGAGCACATCCTTCTTGGGCGAGTTCGGGTACTTCTGGTTCTGCCTCAACCTGATTCGGCCGTGGGTGTCGCCCTCATCCCAGTCCGTGGCCAATCCGAGGTCAATTTCCGCCATGGTCTGCTCCATTCTGGCTTGCGGGGGAAACCTCTCCTGGCTGGAGTAGGTTCGTATGGTTTCGAGAAAGACCTGRCCATCGGAAAACAGGAGTTAGCAGGAGGCATCTCTGCGTGTGCCGGCGTGGAGAGAACACCGCACGTTCCGGCCGGAATTTTCTCGACTGCCGGCTGCGCTCCTGGCCAATTTTTCTACCCGATCGGACCAGTAAACGGGTGCGTGGAAGTCTCAATAGACAGGAACGATCGCTTCCTTGATCTCCGTATTCCCTGTTCCGGATGGGGCCGTTCAACCATCCGAGTCACAGGCATGAGGGCCACAACACCTCTCCCCCCAGAGCTAGTGATGGAAGCGTATCTCGCGTACGTAGCGTCACATGTCGGAGACGGTGGCGCACGGATATTACCTAAATATATCAAACCAGTTAACCACTGTCCRCTTTTGGGGGRAATCGAACCAGAGTTCCTACCTGGAGCTGTGTCCGATCTCGGCGGGGATCGAGTGGTCCGAGTCGGGTACCTCGCGGATACCGGCCCACACGCTGTCTCGTGCCCTCGTGATGGCCACGTACATCTGTCGGCGTTCCAACTGGGTTCGCTCGCGAAACGCGTCGGCCGATTCRGACGGCCGCCGCGGCTTTGGGAAGAGGTTGCGGTCGGGAATACAGACATGGGCGAAGTCGAGGCTCTTGACCCGGTGGTACGTCCCGACCTTGACCGCCTCACAGCTGGTTCCGTCATACTCCTTGAGGGAAACCGCTGGAATGCCCCGCTCGGTGAGGACGCGCAGCCACCGCGCAGCCGCGGCGTTCGTCGGCACGAGCACCGCCATATCGCCGTAACGGACGTTCCGATTGTCATGGAATTCCACGAGGTGCTCGCAGAGCGCCRCATCCTGCGCCACGGTGCCCGACACCGTGACCTCGCGGATCTCGCCTCCCGRCCGGTCGACGTCGACCTCGCGCCGCCCGCGTTCCTGGACGCCGTCGAGGTCGTCGAAGCTGTCGTCGGCGACTACCGCCTGGGCGTAGCGCAGGATCTTCTCGCGATTACGGTAGTTTCTCCCGAGCACGGTGGAGCGTCCGACGACGGCGACGCCGGCCTCGGCGAGGGTGAAACCGCCGGGATAGATGGACTGCTGGCCATCGCCGACCACGAGCAGGCCGTCCGGCTTGTCRCCGACGAAGGCATGCAGCAGTTGCAGACCGACGCACGTCAGGTCCTGTACCTCGTCAACGATCACCGCGTCGTACCGGGTGTCGGAACTCTCGCGCACCAGGTCGCGAGCCAGGAGCAGCACGTCGTCGCGATCGAGGACGCCGCGCTCTGTCCGGAGCTGCTCGTACCGTTCGTACAGCTCCCACACCGCACGTCGGTGGGTCGGTTGCAAGGGAGTGCTGCGCCCGACGCGTRCCAGCTTGGCGTACTGCTCGAAGTCGGTCAGGCCTCGGCCCTTGACGACTGTCGCGATCTCGTCCTTCCAATATCCGGGAGCCAGGCCGAGCCCGGGCAGAACCGAGAACTGCCCGACCTGCCCCCAGGCGCGCCAGAAACAGGTGTCGGCGGCCTCCTGCTGGTGCCGGTCTGCCAAGCCGTGTTCGCGAAGACAACGTGTGGCGACGGCGTGGACGGTGGCGAACTCGATCCGGTCGACGTGCTCGGGGGCCATCCGGGTCAGCAGTGCGCGGTAGACCGGCCCCAGCGTACGCACCAGCGAGGTGAACAACACCCGTTCCCCGCGGGCGGCCAGATACTTGGCGCGGTGCAACGCGACAACCGTCTTGCCGGTACCGGCTGCGCCGCGGACGCGGGCCGGACCCGACCACTGCCGGCCGGCCAGGCGGGCCTGCGTCGGGTGCAGCCAGGTCATCCACGTCTCGATCGGCTCTCGGGCGGCGGCGTCGAGAAGTTCTTGCCACAGCTCCTCGCGGCTCAGCAGCGCATCCTGATCTGGTGGAACCGATTGCTCGGGCGGCGACAGCGGCTCGGAAGAAGTCGGACGCCCGGYCGGAGCCGGACAGTAGGCCTGAGTGGGACGCTCGATAGCGGCTGGGCTTTCGGTCGCGGCCGTACCGTTCGAAGAGGGACCTGCCCGGCGCGCGACCGGACGGCGGACAGACCGTGAGGTCGGCGCCTCGGCGACCGTGACGGTGGTGACGGCGGCGGCGCGGGGCATCGGCGGGCAACCGCGTGCCAGACGGTCCAGTAGTTGTTCAACGAGGTCCGGTGCCAGGCGTGCGCCACGACGCGCCAGGTCGCGGGTCAGRTCCTGCTCGCCGAGCACCGTCACCCGGTCGAGTTGTGCCCGGACGTTTTTCCGCCTGGCCAGAACCAGCAGCGGAACCACCTCGGTCGGTGGCAGACCTGCCTCTACCAGCACCTCCTCCACCGCTACGGTCTGATCCAGAAGTTTGCGGACGTCGTCGTCCGCGTCGGCGTCGCCACGCCATAACCGRCCGCGTTCGACGGTGATCTCTCGCCAGTTCTTCACGTCTACCACGAAGACTCCGCCAGGCCCCACCACGATCACGTCGATGTTGGCCCGGCGGGTGCCTGGCCACCGTYGGTCCGGCAGCACGTGCCACCCTGCGTCGTCCATACCGACCAGCACTCGGACCACACTCTGCTCGGCCCGGCCACCGGCTTCCCAGTGCTGGCGGTGGCGGCGTAACTGCTTCAGCACGTCGGTCAGGTGCTGGATCTGTCGCTGGACTCCGTCGWTCTCCATCCCGAGCAGGACGGCTTGACCGAGGGCCGACGGTTCTGGCAGCGGGTCGGCGTCTCGCGTCGACGAGGCGGTCGTCGGAGGATGRGCGGTCGACGTGCCGGCGGTCGACGTGCCGGCGGTCGACGCAGCGGTGGYGGGGATGCGCGCTGCCGGTCCATCCAAAAGCACGTCACTACTCCCTCACCTTATGTCACAGGTAAGAGTACGGTAATGAGCCATCGTTTGGCTACGTTTACGGGCAACGGTGGTCTGCAGGCCCTAGGGAAGAGCGGTTGTTCTTGTAAAGGTAAGTCCACTTTCGAACGCTGGTTCGAGCGTGCCGACTCGAACTCTTCGAACACTCTGGCCACGGCCGCTTTCGGCAGAGAAAGATCACGTAAGTTCGGTCTAGACCGCCAGCACGATGGCGGCGCTGATGCCGCCGAGGCCGAGGGCGAAGGCCGCCTCGGRCAGCCCGCCGTCGCGCCGCCGGAAGAGGCGGTCGAGCGCCAGCCGCCCGGCACCGACCGCAGCCACCGTGATCGCGACCACCGCGACGCACAGCGGGTACTCCATGCCGCCGTCGGTTTCCCACAGTCCGTTTGGTGCGGTCACGATCATTGCGTTGATCATCACACCGATCACGGCCGCGGCCGCCAACGGAGTCAGCAGGCCCACCGCCAGGCCGAGGCCGCCGAGGAACTCGGACGCGCCGGCCAGCCCGGCGAAGAAGGTGCCGGGATGGTAACCCAGCTGGGCGAATCCCTTGCCGGTCGCGGTGAGGCCGTGGCCGCCGAACATGCCGAAGAGCTTCTGCGCACCGTGCCCGGCGAGCAGCAGACCGAAGGTCATCCGAAGCAGCAGCAGCCCGAGGTCGGCTGYGGACACGGCCGTGTGGGACGGGCCCGTGCGGGACGGGCCCGGGTGGGAGGCGTCGGGCGGTGCGGGGGTGGCGGGTGCCAGGTGGAGGGATGCCCGGTGCCGCGTAGCGAGCAGTTTCATGTCGAAACCCTGATCCAGGCGAAAGCATACGGTGAAGCTTTGGTCACTACTGTGCCTGCCCGCTCTGCCGGGCAGATACCACCTCGGTCCTCCCCACGCCCGTGGGGGTGATCCGACCGGGGGCARCGCGCACCTGAGCGGATAGATGGCGATCATCGGCGTCCTRCCGAGATGGAGCGGCCGGGGCGAGCTAGCCCRTCGTGGGCCTGGATCTGGCCGGTCTGTGGTTCGGGCGAGCCAGGCGTGGGTAGAGACTGAAAGTGGTCAGAATGGACACACTGGGTGATGATCTGCATTCTTCTAGGGAGAAGAGAAGATTGTGACCTTACCCGCGCGACTCGGCGACCGTCTGGCGACGCTCATCCGGTGGCATCTGGGCCCGTCTACAACGGGCCGGCGGCGTCCGGCAGGCGGGCGTGTGTGGCGCAGGCTGGGCCGGGCAGCTGCCTGCCGCCAGGACGGAACAACCAGATGGCGAGCATGGAACGCCAGCGCCCTCGGCGGAACTGGTCCGATCTGTTGGGTCTGCCCAGGTCGCAGGCGCGGACGTCCGCGGCGGGGCTGYTCGGCCGGCGCGGGGCTGGGGCCAGGGGTCACTGCCCGGGGGCGAGCACCTTCCTGGAGGGGTAAGCATGGCCGACATTCGTAGCACGATCGTCCGGCTGCCGGTCACCGTGGAGCGGTCCACCACGGTTCGGGACGCGGCGGCGCAGATGGAACGGCAGGGCGTGGGCGCGCTCCTCGTCATGGAGAACGACCGCCTGGTCGGGATCGTCACCGACCGCGACATCGTGCTACGCGGCGTTGCCCGCGGTATCCCGACGGACAGCCGGATCGACGCCCTCATGACCACCGAGGTCATCACCGTACCGTCCGGCGTTGACCTCGAACGGGCCTACGAAATCTTCCGTGACCACGCGATCCGCCGGCTCCCGGTCGTCGACGGCCGCCGGCTCGTCGGCCTGCTGTCCGTCGACGATCTGCTCATCCGCACCGAGCACGAGATGGCCGAGCTGGTACACCCGCTCGCCGATGAGGTCTTTGCCCCCCACCGCGAGGCCCCACCGCTGGCTACCACCGGCGAGGAGCCCGTCGAGCTGGCGCTCGAACTGCCGCCCCGGCGTAGGGCGATGCGCGCCCATCCCGGCGACACCCTGGTTGTCCACCGTCCCACCGTCACGCAACCGGACCGCCTTGGGGAGATCCTTGAGGTGCGCTCGCCTGCCGGCGACCCACCGTTCACCGTCCGCTGGTCCGRCACCGGGCACGTCAGCTTCGTCTACCCGGGACCGGACGCCGAGGTCCGCCACCCTCCCGAGGAGGCCCGCAGCGGCACCGGCTGAAAAGGACGACGGGTTCAACCCTGCATGCGTGACAAACACGCACCGTCAGGCTAATCATGCTACGGGATCGTGACGTTCCGCTGCGACCAGCCTGCCGGGAGGGCAGTGCAGCAGCCAGAAGCCGCCCTCCCGTACCCCGAGCTGGTCCGGGACCGGCCAGCACCAGCCGTCCAGGAGCCGTCGGATCAGGTCGGCAACGATGGTGCGCTGGCTACAGATCGCCGTCGGAGTCCCGGACGCCGCGAGCCCCATCAAGGTAGCGACCACCCTCGCCTCCGATCCGGGATAGCCGGTGTCCGCCAGCGCCGGCTCCGGTTCGACGGCGAGCCCGGCCGCGCGCGCGTACGGGGCGAGCGTGGCGGTGCAGCAGGGCAGGTCGGCGCTGATCAACAGGCGAATCCCCAGGCTGGTCAGCAGCGGCACCAGTGCGTTCGCCTGGGCCCGGCCGCGCTCATCGAGCGGGCGTAGCCGGTCAGGCCCGTCCCAGCGCCGATGGTGGGCGGCCCGAGCGTGGCGGATGACGACGAGTGCGGCCGTCGGCGCCGGCAGCCGACCAAACTCGGCGAGGACGTGGCGGTCGGTGTCGTAGCTGACCCGGCGCGCCGCATCCCCCTTCGCCAGCCAGGCAAGCCTGTCCACCTCCCGGGTGGGGACGAACGTGCCGGAACGGGCCTGCATCGCCCAGTACCGGACCGTCTTCACCGTCCTGCCGCCGTCCGTCAGGTAGCGGTACTCGCCGAGCGGGGGCCCGAGCCAGGCCCGGTAACCAGTCTCCTCCTCGACCTCCCGCAACGCACCGAGCAACGGATGTTCCCGCCGACGCAGCTTGCCCTTGGGCAGGGACCAGTCGTCGTACCGCGGCCGGTGCACGACCGCGATCTGCCGCCCGTCCCGCGTGGGCCGCCACAGCACCCCACCGGCGGCACCTACGACCCGTACCGGCCTATCCCAGGGATCAGCCGACGACTTCATGCCGTCCAGTCTTCGGCTCCAGCCGCCGCGGCGCCAGGACGACGGGCACATCCCCGCAAGACCCGGTCCCGCAAGCCTCGGTCGACAACCCGCCGCCGGCGGCGCGGATCGCGGTCGGGCCGTCCGCGGCGTCCATCGCTACCAGGGCGGGGATCCCCACCTGAAGCGCATGTTCCCCGACGGCACCCAGGGGTATGGAACTCGCCACAGAAGGTTACCGCTGTCCGGGGAGTGGAGGGTGAGGTGACGGACGCAGGTGTGGCCGAGCTCGTCGTCGAGCCGGCGGTGCTCGGGACGCTCGTTGACGTGCTGCGTGCACGCGGGTATCAGGTCGTCGGCCCGACGGTGCGGGATGGCGCGATCGTGTACGACAAGATCAGTAGCGCGGCGCAGCTCCCGGTGGGGTGGACCGATGTCCAGGAGGCGGGTCGTTACCGGCTCGAGCGTCGTCGCGACGCGGCGCTGTTCGGTTACGCGGTGGGGCCGCATTCGTGGAAGCAGAACCTGCTGCCGCCCCGGCTGCGCCTGCTGACGACCCGCCGCGACGGCGATGGCGGCTTCGGCGATGGCGGCTTCGGGGACGGCGGCTTCGGGGACGGCGGCTTCGAGGTGGCGGAGGAACCGCTACCGCGGGCAGCGGTGGCATTCCTCGGCGTCCGTTCCTGTGAGCTGCAGGCCATCGCGACCCAGGACCGGATCCTGCTCGGGGGGCGCCACGCCGACCGCGACTACGCTGCTCGCCGCAGCGATGTGTTCATCGTCGCGGTGAACTGCCACGAGCCGGGTGGGACCTGCTTCTGCGTGTCGATGAACACGGGCCCGGCGGTGCGGGAGGGCTACGACTTGGTCCTCAGCGAAGTCCTGGCCGGTGACCACCGGCTGCTCGTCGAGGCGGGCACCCCTCGGGGTGTCGAGATACTGGGCGAGCTGGCGGGGCGCCCGGGCGAAGCCGCCGACCGGAGCGCGGCCCAGGCGGCCGTGGATGGGGCGGCCGACCGGATGGGACGCACCGTCGACGCGGCCGACCTGCGTGACCTGCTCGCGGACAACCTCGAACATCCACGGTGGGACGAGGTGGCGCAGCGGTGCCTGAGCTGCGGCAACTGCACGATGGTGTGCCCAACCTGCTTCTGCACCTCGGTGGAGGACGTCAGCGACCTCACCGGAAGTGAGGCGGAGCGCTGGCGCAGCTGGGAGTCCTGCTTCTCGCTGGACCACTCCTACCTCCACGGCGGCAACGTCCGTGCCTCCGGACGCTCCCGCTACCGCCAGTGGTTGACCCACAAGTTCGGCACCTGGCACGACCAGTTCGGAACGTCCGGATGCGTCGGCTGCGGACGGTGCATCACCTGGTGTCCCGTCGGCATCGACGTCACCGAGGAACTGACCGCCATTCGAGCGAACTCCGCGGCCGGCGATGACGTTGGTTGAGGCACCGCTCGGCGAGGTCGGCGTCTTCGCCGGTATGCACCCGGACCACCTCGCCCTCCTCGCCGGGTGTGCCCGGCACGCCATCTTCCGCCCGGGCGACGTACTCCTGCGGGAAGGCGACCCGGCCGACACCCTCTACGTCATCCGGCACGGCACGGTCGCGATCGAAACCTTCGTCCCGACCCGGGGTCTGGTCCCCATCGAGACCGTCGGAGCCGGCAATGTGGTGGGCTGGTCCTGGCTGTTCCCGCCGTACCGGCTCCATTTCGACGCCCGTGCCCTCTCGCTGGTCCGCGCCACCGCCATCGACGGTGCCTGCCTACGCGGGAAGTTCTCCCAGGACCCGGCGCTGGGCTACGACGTGCTGTCCCACCTTGCGCAGGTGCTCATCGAGCGCCTGCAGGCCACCCGGTTGCGGCTGCTCGATGTCTACGCAAACCCGGGCCAGGGCTGACGGCGCGGCCGGGGAGATGACCCCTCGGCCGTTCCGGGTGACCCGCCGCCACCAGGAGACGGGTGACACGTGGACCCTGGAACTCGCGCCGCTCTCCAACGCTCCGATCATCGCCGCACCCGGCCAGTTCACCATGGTCTACGCTTTCGGCGTCGGCGAGGTCCMCCTGTCCGTGACGGGCTGCGACCCGGCGATGGGCGACGACTCCGTGGCGGCTGGTACCGACAGCCCGCTTGTGYACACCGTCCGAGCGGTCGGCGCGGTGACGGAAGCGATCTGCGCGTCCCGCCCGGGCGACGTCCTCGGGGTGCGTGGCCCGTTCGGGCGAGGCTGGCCGGTAGGCGCCGCAGCCGGGCTGGACGTCGTCGTGGTCGCGGGCGGGCTCGGGCTGGCGCCGCTGCGGCCGGTCGTCCGGCAGATCCTGCGACGGCGCGCCGACTACGGCAACGTGGTCGTGCTCGTCGGCACCCGTACACCCGCGGACATCCTCTACCGCCGGGAGCTGGCCGGTTGGCAGGACCGCACCGACCTCCAAGCCCTGGTGACCGTCGACGGTGCGCGGCCCGGATGGGACGGCCGGGTCGGCGTCGTCACCACCCTCCTCCCGCACGTGCGTTTCGATCCGGCCAGAACCGTCGCGTTCACCTGCGGACCCGAGATCATGATGCGGCTGACCGCACGGGCCCTGGTCGACGCCGGCGTACTCGCCGACCGCATCCACCTGTCCATGGAACRCAACATGCACTGYGRCCTCGGTCACTGCGGCCGCTGCCAGCTCGGCCCGCTGATGCTCTGTCTGGACGGACCGGTCTGCGGCTACGACCGCCTGGAACCGTTGCTCGCCGTCCGGGAGCTGTGATGCCGATGCCGATGTCTACGCCGACGCCGACGCCGACCAGCCCAGCCAGGCCCCGGCTCGCCGTCTGGAAGTTCGCCTCCTGCGACGGCTGCCAGCTCACCCTGCTCGACTGCGAAGATGAGCTGCTCTCGCTCGCCGGCGAGATCGACGTCTCCTACTTCCTGGAGGCATCCAGCGCGACCGTCGACGGTCCCTACGACCTCTCCCTCGTCGAGGGCTCGGTCACCACCGAACAGGACGTGGAAYGCATCCACCAGGTCCGGGCCGCGTCCCGGCGTCTGGTCACAATCGGCGCCTGCGCGACCGCCGGCGGCATCCAGGCGCTCCGCAACTTCGCCGACGTCGGTGACTTCCTCGCGGCCGTCTACGCCACCCCGGCGTACGTCTCGACGTTGGCRACCTCCACCCCGATCTCCACGCACGTCCGGGTGGACTTCGAACTCCAGGGCTGCCCGATCAACCCTCGCCAGCTCCTCGAAGTCATCAGCGCGTTCCTCGCTCGCCGACGCCCGAACATCTCCTCGTCCGCCGTCTGCACCGAATGCAAACGGCGGGGGACGGTGTGCGTGATGGTCGCGCACGGCACGCCGTGCCTCGGCCCCGTCACGCATGCCGGATGYGGTGCGATCTGCCCGGCCTATCACCGCGGCTGTTACGGCTGTTTCGGCCCGATGGAGAGCCCCAACACCCCCGCGTTGATCCGCCAGCTACGGGTCCTCGGGATGAACGAGGACAACGTCGACCGAGTGTTCCGGACGTTCAACACCGCCGCGCCGGCATTCCGCGACGCCCCCGGCGAGGGTTCGGGAAGCGGTGAGACCGATGCGCGCGACTAGGACCATCGCACCTCCCCCACTCACCAGGGTCGAGGGCGAAGGAAGGCTGCTAATCAAGATCACCGACGGGCGGGTGGACGAGGCCCACCTGAAGATCTTCGAACCGCCGCGCTTCTTTGAGGCGTTCCTCCGCGGCCGGGCCTACACCGAGCCACCCGACATCRCCGCCCGGATCTGCGGCATCTGCCCGGTCGCCTACCAGATGAGCGCGCTGGCGGCCATCGAACAAATCTGCGACGTCACGGTCACCGGCCCACCCGCCGCCCTACGGCGGCTCATCTACTGCGGTGAATGGATCGAGAGTCACGCACTACACGTCTTCCTGCTGCACCTACCGGACTTCCTCGGCTACGACAGCGCACTGCATCTTGCCCAGGACCAGCCCGCCCTGGTCAAGCTGGGACTCACGCTGAAGAAGGCCGGCAACACGCTCATGACGGTCATCGGCGGCCGCGCGATCCACCCCGTCAACGCGCGGGTCGGCGGCTGGTACCGGGCACCACGCCGGCGTGACCTGACCGAGCTTGTCGGGCAACYGGAACAGGCGCGAGACATCGCCCGGGACACGGCCCGATTCACCGCCGCCCTGGACTTCCCCGAAGACGAACTCCACCAGACCTTCGTCGCGCTCCACCAACCTGGCGAATACCCCGTTGAGCGCGGCCGGATCGCCTCCACCGCTGGCCTCGACATCGCCCCGGCCGACTACGACCGGCACTTCACCGAAGAACAGGTGCCCTGGTCGAACGCCCTGCACTCGACCCTGGCCGCGGGCGGCTCCTACCTCACCGGACCGCTGGCTCGCTTCGCGCTGGGCGCGGAGCGGCTGGCGCCCGCCGCCCGCGAGACCGCCGCCGAGATCGGCCTGCGCCCACCGGAGCGCAACCCCTACCGCAGCATCATCGTGCGCTGCATCGAGATGGTCCACGCCGCCGACGAGGCGCTGCGGATCATCGCGGACTACACCGAGCCCGACCCCTCCGCGCTGGAGGCCCCGCCCCGGGCGGGAACCGGATACGGGGTCACGGAGGCACCCCGCGGCCTGCTCTACCACCGCTACACGATCGACCACAACGGCACCATCCTCGACGCAAAGATCGTGCCACCAACCGCCCAGAACCAACGTCCGATCGAAGAAGACCTGCGCGGTGTGGTGGAACGCTTCATGAACCTGCCGGAGCCCGAACTCGCCCTGCGCTGCGAACGGGCCATCCGCAACTACGACCCCTGCATCTCATGTGCGACCCACTTCCTGACTCTCCACATCGAACACGGCTGACCGTCATCGGGATCGGCAATCCCTACCGACACGACGACGCCGTCGGCCTGGCAGTCGCGCGGCAGCTACGCTGCACGCTCCCAGCCGGCGTCGACGTACTCGAAGGCGCCGGCGAGCCGACAGGGCYGTTCGCCGCCTGGGAAGGGGCCGACGCCGTCTGGATCATCGACGCCGCCCATTCCGCGGCCCCGCCCGGAACTGTGCACCGCATACCGGCCAACGAGCGCACACTACCGGCGGATCTCGTCGGGCCATCGACCCACGCGCTCGGCCTCGCGGACACCATCGAGATCAGCCGAACACTCGGCTGGCTTCCCCGGCATCTCGTCATCTACGCAATCTGCGGCCATACCTTCTCCGCAGGCCTCGGACTTGACCCCGAGGTCGCGGCGGCGGCCCGAAACGTGGCCGCCGCCATCCGCGCCGAAACAGCGATCTATGCCGCCAGGGAACCTGACGATGCCGCCAGGGAACCCCACGATCTCCGCTGACCGCCGCCAACCGCGGTAGCCGAAGGCCCGCGTTGGCGGTGGGGTTCGGTCACGGGACTTCGCGCGGCCCGGGGGCGGCGTTCATCAGCCACGTCACCGTGCGGCTGATGTCCGACAGGGACAGGATCCCGACGAGTCTGCCTTGATCCATCACCAGGACGCGGTGCTCGGCGCCGGGCTCCATGCGCGGCAGCAGATCCGCCAGCGGGTCGTCGGGACCCGCGATGGTGGTCCGCGACAGTGGCACCATCACCTCGCTTACCGTTACCGTGCCGCTCTTCTCCGGCGGCACCTGCTTGGCGCCGTCCAGGGTCACCAGCCCGACCGGGACTCCGTTCTCGCCGGTCACCGGGAACGCCGAGTGCCGGTACCGGTACAGCGGGCCGGCCAGCAGGTCCGCGACGGTCAGGGCCGCGGGCACCGTGAGCGGTTTCGTCGTCATGGCGTCATGTACCGGGACGCCGGCGAGCACACCGCGCAACTGCGCCTGCCGTCCCTCGGCGGTGGCGGCCGCGATGAGGAACGAGCCGATCAGGGCCAGCCAGAGCCAGCCGAATCCGCCGCCTCTCATGAACACGAGGAGTCCCAGAACGACGAGCAGCCAGCCGAGGACGCGTCCGGCCGCGGTGGCCCCGGCGGTCGCCCGCAGCCGATCTCCCGTACGCCACCACAGGAAGGCGCGCAGCAGCCGCCCACCGTCGAGCGGAGCGGCCGGAAAGGCGTTGAAGACGGCGAGCAGCAGGTTGATGCCCGCCAGCCAGGCCACCACCTCGACCAGGAGTTCGGGCGCGGACGCCAGGGCGAGCAGCCAGGCGCCCAGCACGAGGAGCCCGCCCAGCAAGAGGCTGACGAGTGGGCCGACACCCGCGATCCGCAGCTCCGCTGCCGGGCTCGACGCCTCCGACTTCAGCCGGGCCACCCCGCCCAGCAGCCACAACACGATGTCGTCCACGGCCACCCCGTTGCGCCGGGCCACCACGGCRTGCGCCACCTCGTGGGCGAGCAGCGAGGCGAAGAAAACCACTGCGGCGGCAAGAGCCGCCACCCAGTACACCACCAGGGCATGGCCCGGGTAGGCCTGTGGGAGGCGGCCCTGCGCGAGGCCGAACGCGATGATGCCGAAGATGAGCAGCACGCTCCAGTGGACCCCGATCCGGACTCCAGCGATCCGTCCCACCACGAAGGTCGCCCGCACAGCGTCTCTCCCCTGTTCGAACGTGCCCCGGGACCAAGACCCGGCTCGACTCCGCGGTTAAGCGCGCAGCCGGCCCCGTCAGGCTGTCGCGAGGGCCACCTCCGTCGACTTGACCAGGGCAGTCACCGAGGAACCCGCGGCCAGRGCGAGGTCGGTCGCGGCGGCCAGGGTGATCGCCGCGGTGAGCACGCCGCCACCGTCGAGGGCGATGTGCACGACGGCCATGGCACCGCCGGTCTCCAGGCTGGATACCGTGCCGCGCAGCCGGTTACGGATGCTCAGACCGTCYACGCCGCCCGTGGCCAGCGCCACCTCGGTGGACTTGATCAGAATCTCGACGGTGGCCCCCACCGAGAGGCCGAGATCCTTGATCGCATCAAGGGTCACCGCGGCGGTGACGGTCTGCCCGCCGGAAAGATCGACGGTCACGGTGCTCATCACCGCACCTTCGGTGATGTCGGTGACGGTTCCGGTCAGTCGGTTGCGGATGCTCAGGCTCATCGGTCCACCTTGTCCTCTCGGGTGCCGCCAGGTGCCGTCAGTCAACTCCTACCCGTCCGTCCGTGCCGCGTACATGCCTCACCTGCAGAAGAGTCGTGCGGAACAGTCGTGCGGAAGGGTCCTGCGGACGAGTGATGTCCGACAGGCGGTCGCGCCTGATCGGTCCGTGCGGGTCGCACCGCCCGCGTCGGGGGGAGCGGGCAGTGCGGTGCCACCGGTTCGCCTACCCCGAACAGGTCGATGTCGACCACCGACCCCGAGAGTCCGGCCTCCCGCACGCAGGCGCCCCGCACCGACAGAACACTGCCTTGACACAACGGATAGGCAGGAAATGTCGCCAGAAGCTCTACTGTTACCCACTGTCATGTCAGACAACACACCTACCTCGCCGCCAGCATGGGCGCCAGGTCACCCGCGCCTGATCCACCCACGTCTGCGACCCAAAGAAATCCCGGCCTCCCTCGGCGGCAGCCCCGCCGATCATCCGACTGGCGTCCACCCCCGCAACAACAGATCATCGTCGTATGACATCGGGCAATCGTGCTGAAGCAACGAAAGCGCACAACATTAAACAACGGCAACTCTCGGCGGACCGTCCGAGCGGCTGCCCCGGGTAGCCGACCGGGTAGCCGAGCCGCGGAGAATCACGATGGCCGATGGCCGATGGCCGGCGGCCGATGGCAACGGCTGCCGACGGTGGAACCGGCGCCTAGGCCGGACTACCCCCAGACTAACCCCCGAGCCAACCTCCGGACTAACCCCGTAGGGGGCTTGCGGAGGGCCTCGTAGGGCTGTTTTCGCTGTACCCGGCTGTCCCCGTCATCCGTATTCCCGACACGCCTGCGGGGAACGGTGTTCAGGGAAGCCGAGAATGTTCCGGGCCATGGCCTACCTCCCGATGAGGGGGCCAGAAGGGGTACCCCCGCTTCCGGTGTCGGAYTACCTCGTAGGGGTGCGCATCCCTCGCGCTGGAACCGCCGCTGGAGTGCTCCGGAACGGGCRTCGGTCAACGACGTTGAGGGGACCGTTCCTCCTCGGCACCGCGTTCATGGTCGGCCGGATGTCTGGATGTGCGGCTGGCTGTGCATTGTGATCGGTGCGGCGCGGTCGCCCGATCCGCTCGTCGCGCGGCGGTGGTATCACTGGACCGGTCCGACGAGACGGACTGACCTTCGATAAGCCGGACGAGAAGTGGTCGAGCGGTGATTGCCGTGCTAGCTGATACGCTTTCAACAGTTAGCGCCCGCCTGCTAGCTCGGCTGCCGGCTGGAGTTAGCGCAAGTGCGCGCTCACTCATCACTTGCTATAGCGGCACGCCTGCGCCGGTCGCGGCGCTTGGTCGGTTGGGGGCATGGTTGCGGTATGGAAAAAGGCTTCTCGGTTTCCTGCGGAGCCTTTCACGTACGCGTGGTGTTGGCGGCGTTGCGTCGCGCGACCATCGATCCGGGGTTCGGAGCGTTCCTGTGGGTGGTGCCGCGGACCCCCGTCAGCAGTCGTCGGCTCTCGGCCGGCGATCCGCGGCGGCCGACATCTCTCGGCTGATCGGGGTCAGCCAACCGGGACCTGCGTCGAAGCCCGTGACGGGGCCCGTGACGGGACCTGCGTCGAAGCCCGTGACGGGGCCCGTGACGGGGCCTACGTCGAAGCCCGTGACGAGGCCCGTGACGCGGCCTACGTCGAAGCCTGTGACGCGGTCTGGGCCGAATCCTGCGGCTCCCAGCGGGTGCTCGGATACGCCCGACGCAGTTCGGGGGGCGACGCAGTTCGGGGGGCGACGTCGGCGGCGAACCACTCAAGCTGCTCGCGCTGCCAGTCCACCGGCAGTGAGTCGACGCCGATACCGGTGAGCTGCTGGCCGTACAGTTCCCGGTAGTGGTCATCGATAACAGTCGAACCACCGGATTGCCGGCGTCGAATCCCGCCCGCCTGCCTCCGTCGACGGGGCCGGCCGGAACAACCGGCACCGCGGCCTGACTCCACCCCTGACGCCACGGATACGGGACGCCGGACCGGGCGGCCACCGAAGGCATCCACGTCTGTTCCGGGCGCTCAATGCAAGTGCAGCGGCGTCCGGCGAATGCGAGTGCAGCGGCGTCCGGCGAATGCGAGTGCAGCGGCGTCCGGCGAATGCGAGTGCTCAACAACAATGCGGGGCGCCGGGTAAATACGGGGGCAGGCCGACAGCGCAGGTGCGTTCCGGCAAATGCAAGTGCGCTCCGCGAATGCGGGGGCCGTCCCGGCGATGCGGGATTCGATCGACGGTGCATTGTCTCATGGCGTTCAACGCCAAGCTCAACGGCGAGTTCAATGCCGAAGACGGCGGGTGGCGTTGGAAAACGCCGCCCGCCGTCCCGGTCCGTGCCGCCAACCATGACGGTCAGCCACGATATGGCCACTTCCACTGGGCGATGGCGTGGGCGGAGCGGGACAGCGCCGTCGCCACGATGACGCTTTGTCGCCGTCGTTCCCACGCCGTGGTTCGCGGCCATGATCAAACATAGGCGTGACGAACACGAAGCTGCCGGATTTCCCCCGGTTGACCTGGCGGTCCACCGCCTCCGGCAGCCACGACCAGACACCTCCGTCGCCGACCGTCAGGCCGGCGACGGAGGTGACGGCCACCGGTCGCTTAATGCAGCGGGCGCATGCAGTCCCGGCAGCGGTCGTTCAGAATCGAGAGGAGCTCGACAGCCTTGAGTGAGGCGTCGCGCACCTTCGCGATGTCCTGCGAGGAGTTCAGCCTGACCAGCGCGGATTCAGCTCCGTCGGAGGCGCCCTCCCGGACCGCCTCGACGATCTCTGCCGCCGGTGTGCCGAACTGGAAGAGCAGAACCTCTTTGTCCTGGTAGGACGGTAGTTCCGTGGGCAGGTGCCCGAGACCGATGCCGGCGAGGTTCCGGCTCAGGATCTGCCGCACGTTGGTACCCAATCGGYCATAGCCGCCGATCTCCCGCAGTGTCCCCATGTTGATCCGGAAGACACCGTTGTTGCCTACTACGGTCGCACGCAGGTCCTCCCACGTTCCCGGCGGGTCGGACGGCACGCCGACCATCTGCGTGTCCGTCATCTCTACCATCCCGACTGGCAACCCAAGTACTCCACGTATGCGCGAACCGACACGCCCAGCTCCTTCCGCTCTCCATAGGAAAGCACTGCGTGCTGCCAGGTCGGCGTCGCCCGGCGTCGCCCGGCGGAAAATAACTGTTATCCATAAGATAACCGACTCCTCGGGCGAGGTCCACTCACGACGGACCTTGTCGGTTTCGGAAAAGTTAATCCTGGTGATCGGGATCGCGCGGCGGTCGGGAAGCTGCCAACATGAATGTGAGTCATCTTGTTCATCCGCCGTGACCAGCATCGATAGCGCCGACATCTCTACGTAACATGGCAGGTACCTCGCTGAAACTCTTGTTCGAATGTTCCGATAACATCTCATCTGCACGGGGCGTTTGCTACTGTCATCTACATCGCGCCGACGGAGCTGGGGGATCCCCGTAATCGGGCGATCTTCCTGGCGTACCGTGTGCTCCGGACCACTTCGGCGGCGCGCCCGGGGCTATGTGGGCGGCGCCACGGGGGAAAGTTTCCAGGAAAATTTTAATTAAAGATTTTTCCTTGAGAATATCCTTCGAGGTATCTTTMGGGAGAAGCTTCCAGTCATCCCGACGGAATACCTGTTAACGCCGAAGTTACCGGGGCTTGCAGGGCTGAAATAAACGGCTCCTAGTGTTCTTCGTGTCGCCACCGGACAAACGAAGAACCACTGTTCGGGGGCGATCCCATGGCCTTCTGTTCTCGATCGACGGCTGGTGATGACAGTGCCCGGTCCCCGTTTTCCCAGCTCATCCGCGCCTACGGTCGAGCCGGCCGCGCCGGTCAGGTTTTGCGACACCACCCTGCGCGACGGCGAGCAGGCGCCTGGAGTGGCATTCACCGCAGCCGAGAAACTTGCCATCGCCGCTGCTCTGGACGCCATCGGCGTACACCAGATCGAGGCCGGAATACCTGCCATGGGACCCGCCGAACGGGATGTCCTGCGGGAGATCCTCGCGACGCAACCCCAGGCCGGCGTGGTGGCGTGGTGCCGGGCCGACCGCCGCGACATCGATGCCGCGGTGTCCTGCGGAATTGTCACCGCGCACCTCACCATTCCCGTCTCCGACCTGCATCTGAAGAGCAAGCTGGGCCGGGACCGGGGATGGGCGCGGCGCCGCATCCGCGACTGCGTCTTCGACGCGGCCGACCGCGGGCTGCGATTCAGCGTCGGCCTGGAGGACGCCTCCCGCGCGGACGACAACTTCGTCATCGAGCTGGCCGGCGAGCTGCGCGAGTGGGGCGCCACCCGGATCCGCTGGRCCGACACGGTCGGTCTGCTGGACCCGGTCGGCGCCTACACCCGGCTCGGCCGGCTGGTCCAGGCGGTCCCGGGGGAGTGGGAGATCCACGCCCACGACGACTTCGGTCTGGCGACCGCAAACACCCTCGCCGCGGTTCAGGCCGGATTCACCTGGGTTAGCACCACGGTGCTGGGTCTGGGGGAACGGGCCGGCAACGCCCCGCTCGAGGAGGTGGCGATGGCCCTGCGGCACCTGTTGAAGGTGCCGGTGGACTTGGACACCACCTCGTTCCGCAGGCTCGCGCGGATGGTGGCCCGGGCCGCCTGCCGCCCGCTGCCGGTAGGCAAGGCGGTGGTCGGTGAGTCGGTGTTCGCGCACGAGTCGGGGATCCACGTCCACGGCGTGCTGCGACACCCGTCGACCTACGAGCCGTTCGACCCCGCCGAAGTCGGYGGGCAACGGCGGCTCGCGTTCGGGAAGCATAGTGGCCGGGCCTCGGTGCGTTACGCGCTGGCCCAGTACGGCATCACCGCCGACGACAGCGAGATCGAGCCGCTGCTTGAGCGGGTCCGGACCACGGCGACCCAGACGAAGCGCGGCCTGCACGGCCGTGACTTCCAGGAGCTTCTCGGGCGGGCCGAAGTGCCGGCCCCCCGAGTGGAGGCCCCGCCGTCCTAGGCCGGGTCCGGCAGGACCCGGACCCGGCTGACAGACGCAACGGGGTAGATCAACAACTAACGGTTGTGCCGATGTCCCGGCCAAACCCGGCCGGCGGCACGACTCCAGCCCAGGGGCTCTCGCGGCCCGACCTGCCCGATCGGCGTGGTCGTGGCACCGGTGCCCCCTGCGCTGGGCAACCGTTCCGAGGAGGAACACCGCATGCGCCAGATCGCATTCTATGGCAAGGGTGGTATCGGCAAGTCCACCACCCAGCAGAACACCATGGCGGCGATGGCCGAGATGGGCAAGAAGGTCATGATCGTCGGCTGCGACCCCAAGGCCGACTCGACCCGGCTCATCCTGCATTCCAAGGCCCAGACCTCCGTCATCCAGCTGGCTGCCGAGAAGGGCTCGGTCGAGGACCTGGAGCTCGACGAGGTCCTGGTAGAGGGCCAGTGGGGCATCAAGTGCGTCGAGTCCGGTGGCCCGGAGCCCGGTGTGGGCTGTGCCGGCCGCGGTGTCATCACTTCCATCAGCTACCTGGAGGAGGCCGGYGCCTACGAGGACCTCGACTTCGTCACCTACGACGTCCTCGGTGACGTCGTCTGCGGCGGGTTCGCGATGCCGATCCGCCAGGGCAAGGCGCAGGAGATCTACATCGTCACCTCCGGCGAGATGATGGCGATGTACGCGGCGAACAACATCGCCCGAGGCATCCYCAAGTACGCGCACTCCGGTGGTGTCCGGCTCGGCGGGCTCATCTGCAACAGCCGCAACACCGACCGCGAGGACGAGCTGATCATTGAGCTCGCCCGCCGGCTCAACACCCAGATGATCCACTTCATCCCGCGCAACAACGTCGTGCAGCACGCCGAGCTGCGCCGGATGACGGTCATCGAGTACGACCCGAAGAACGAGCAGGCCGACCAGTACCGGCAGCTCRCCAAGAAGATCGTCGACAACGACATGAAGACCATCCCGACGCCGATCACCATGGACGAGCTCGAGGAGCTCCTCATCGAGTTCGGGATCATGGAGCAGGAGGACGAGAGCATCATCGGCAAGGCCGCCGCTGTCGCCTGACCCTGTCACCTGCTCCGACTCCGTCGAGGATGAGGTCCCGACCATGACGACGACRCCGGCACCTATCAAGGCCGAGACCGAGGCGATGATCGCCGAGGTGCTGTCTAACTACCCTGCGAAGACGRCCAAGTTCCGGGCCAAGCACCTCAAGGCCAACGACCCCGATGGGTCGAAGGAGTGCGAGGTCAAGTCCAACATCAAATCCCGCCCGGGGGTCATGACGATCCGCGGCTGCGCCTACGCCGGTTCCAAGGGTGTGGTGTGGGGCCCGGTCAAGGACATCGTCAACATCAGCCACGGCCCGGTCGGCTGTGGCCAGTACTCCTGGGCCACCCGGCGCAACTACGCCCGCGGCCCCTGGGGCGTGAATAACTTCGCCGCGATGCAGTTCACGACCGACTTCCAGGAGAAGGACATCRTCTTCGGCGGTGACCCGAAGCTGGAGACGGTCTGCGACGAGATCGTCGAGCTGTTCCCGCTGGCCAAGGGGATCTCGGTCCAGTCCGAGTGCCCGATCGGTCTGATCGGCGATGACATCGAGGCGGTTTCCCGCAAGGCCTCGAAGAAGCTCGAGCTGCCGGTCGTCCCRGTGCGCTGCGAGGGGTTCCGCGGGGTCAGCCAGTCCCTCGGCCACCACATCGCCAACGACGCGGTCCGCGACCACGTGCTGGGTACCGGCGGGAACACCTTCAAGCAGAYGCCGTATGACGTCGCGCTCATCGGCGACTACAACATCGGCGGCGACGCCTGGGCCTCCCGGAAGATCCTGGAGGAGATGGGCCTGCGGGTCATCGCCCAGTGGTCCGGTGACGGCACGATCAACGAGATGGCCTCGACGCACCTGTCGAAGCTGAACTTGATCCACTGCTACCGGTCGATGAACTACATCTGCACGACCATGGAGGAGCGCTACGGCACTCCGTGGACCGAGTTCAACTTCTTCGGTCCTACCAAGATCGTCGATTCGATGCGGAAGATCGCGGCTTTCTTCGACGACGAGATCAAGCAGAAGACCGAGGCTGCGATCGCCCGCTACCAGGTCCGGTTCGACGAGATCACGAACGCCTTCCGGCCGCGCCTGGAAGGCAAGCGGGTCATGCTCGCGGTCGGCGGACTGCGGCCCCGRCACACCATCGGTGCCTACGAGGACCTCGGCATGGAGGTCGTCGGCACCGGCTACGAGTTCGCGCACAAGGACGACTACACCCGTACTTACCCCGCTCTCGCGGAGGGCGTGGTCCTCTACGACGACCCGACGGCCTTCGAGCTGGAGGAGTTCGCCAAGCGGCTCAAGCCGGACCTGATGGGCGCGGGCGTCAAGGAGAAGTACGTCTTCCACAAGATGGGCGTCCCCTTCCGCCAGATGCACTCCTGGGACTACTCYGGGCCATACCACGGCGTGGRCGGCTTCGCGGTCTTCGCCCGTGAYATGGACATCGCGATCAACAGCCCGACCTGGGACCTCATGGAGACCCCCTGGTCGAAGGCCGGAGAGGTGTTCTGACCGGCCGGTCCGGCCCCCGCCGGCGGTAGCCGGCAGTCATCAGCCACGGTAGAAGGGAGGATGTCCGGTGACGACGACTCCGGAAACAAACAGTTCCGTCCCGCTGCGGGTCCTCGACCACAGCGAGCTGTTCAAGGACGAGGTCTACCAGAAGCAGTTCGAGGGCAAGYGCGAGTTCGAGAACGGCAGCGACGCCGCCGAGGTCGCCCGGGTCCTGGAGTGGACCCGCGGCTGGGAGTACCGGGAGAAGAACTTCGCCCGGGAGGCGCTGACCGTCAACCCGGCCAAGGCGTGCCAGCCGCTCGGCGCGGTCCTGGCGGGCCTCGGCTTCGAGGGCACCATGCCCCTGGTGCACGGCTCGCAGGGCTGCGTCGCCTACTTCCGCAGCCACTTCGCCCGGYACTTCAAGGAGCCCGTCCCGGCGGCATCCTCGTCGATGACCGAAGACGCCGCCGTCTTCGGCGGGCTGAACAACCTGGTCGAGGCGCTCGAGAACGCGACCACCCTGTACAAGCCCAAGATGGTCGCGGTCAGCACCACCTGCATGGCCGAGGTGATCGGGGAGGACCTGTTCGCCTACATCGGCGCGGCGCGGGACAAGGGCGCGATCTCCGCCGACTACCCGGTGCCGTACGCGCACACGCCGAGCTTCGTGGGCTCGCACCTCACCGGCTACGACAGCATGCTCAAGGGCATCCTGGAGCTCCTGAGCAGGACAGCGGACGCCGACAAGGTCGAGTCCCCCGGGAAGCCCCGGCTGAACATCGTGCCCGGCTTCGAGACCTACGTCGGCAACCACCGCGAGTACCGCCGCATCCTCGAGCTGATGGGTGTCGACCCCCTGATCCTGGGCGACCACAGCAGCTCCCTGGACTCGCCGGCGACGGGTGAGTACGAGCTCTACCCAGGTGGTACCCCGCTCGCCGAGGCCGCCACGGCTCGGTTCAGCCGCGCTACCGTGATGCTTCAGGAGACCACCACCCGCAAGACGACGGAGTTCGTCCGGGACGGGTGGAAGCAGGAGACGGTGGTGCTCGAGACCCCTATCGGGGTGAAGAACACCGACCGCTTCCTGACTGAGGTGGCCCGCCTGGCGGAGGTCGAGATCCCGGCCGAGCTCACCGCCGAGCGTGGCCGCCTGGTGGACGCGCTCACCGACTCGCATGCCTATCTGCACGGCAAGCGGGTCGCCATCGCGGGTGACCCTGACCTCGTCATCGCGATGACCGGCTTCGCCCTCGAACTCGGGATGATCCCGGTCCACCTGCTGAGCACGAACGCCGACAACTCCTTCGCGCCCAGGCTGGAGAAGGTCCTCTCGACTAGCAAGTTCGGYGAGGCGGCGACCGTCTGRCCGGGCAAGGACCTCTGGCACCTGCGGTCGCTGGTCTTCACCGAGCCGGTCGACCTGCTCATTGGGAGCTCGTACCTGAAGTACATCTCCCGGGAGGCGAACGTGCCGCTGGTCCGGGTCGGTTTCCCGATCTTCGACCGGCACCACCTGCACCGCTTCCCGATCGTCGGCTACACCGGCGGTCTGCACCTGCTCACCCAGCTCGTCAACACGGTGCTCGACGAGTTGGACCGCACCAGCCCCGACCACAGCTTCGACGTCGTCCGCTGAGCGTCCGACCGGGCACAGCTGTGGCCGGTCCGGCTCCCGGCCGGATCTGAACGTGGTCGGCCGGCCGCACCCACCGCGCTCCCTGCGACCGGCCGACCACCCCGCCGTGGGGTCGATCGATCACCTCCCGGATCGATCGACCCCTCGCCCCCGTCTCACCTCTTTCAAGAACCGTGCCCGTAGAACCGCGTCCTTCCGAGGATGGCCCATGGCAGCCACAGAACGCGTCGCGCTGTTCACCGAACCGGCCTGTAACCACAACAACGCCAAGAGCACCAAGGCCCGCAAGGCGGGTTGTCCCAAACCCAAGMCCGGGGGCACTTCCGGAGGCTGCGCCTTCGACGGAGCCATGATCACCCTCGTCCCGATCGCCGACTGCGCTCATGTGGTCCACGGCCCGATCGGCTGCGCGGGCAACTCGTGGGACGGCCGAGGCAGCCTGTCGTCCGGGCCGGTGCTCTACCGGCACGGCTTCACCACCGACATGGCCGAGAACGACGTGGTGCTCGGGGGGGAACAGCGCCTGTTCGACACCATCCTGGAGGTCGTCGAGCGGCACTCGCCGCCAGCGGTCTTCGTCTATTCGACCTGCGTCACCGCGATGATCGGAGACGATCTCGACGCGGTGTGCGCGGCTGCCGCCGCCGAGTCCGGGGTGCCGGTGATCCCGATCCACTCGCCCGGGTTCGTCGGCAGCAAGAACCTCGGCAACCGGCTCGCCGGCCAGGCCCTGCTCGACCACGTGATCGGCACCGTTGAGCCGGAGCTCACCACCGACCGGGACGTCAACCTGATCGGTGAGTACAACATCGCCGGGGAGTTGTGGGACGTCCTGCCGCTGCTGTCCCGGCTGGGCCTTCGGGTGCAGGCGTGCATCAGCGGTGATGCCCGCTACCGTGACGTCGCCGCGGCCCATCGGGCCAGGGCGACGATGGTGGTCTGCTCGCRCGCGCTGCTCGGACTCGCCCGTGGCCTGCAGGAACGCTACGGGATCCCGTGGTTCGAGGGCAGCTTCTACGGCACCCGGGCGATGGGCGACACCCTGCGCGGCTTCGCCCGCCTGCTCGAGGACGACGAGCTCTCCCGCCGCACGGAGGAGCTCATCGCTGTCGAGGAGGCGGCCGTCGCCGTCGCACTTGAGCCGTACCGGYGCAGGCTCGCCGGGCGTAAGGCGGTGCTATACACCGGCGGGGTCAAGAGCTGGTCGATCGTGTCCGCGCTGCAGGACCTCGGCATCGAGGTGGTCGGCAGCGGCATTACCAAGAGCTCCGACGGCGACGTGGACAAGATCCGCGAGCTGCTCGGCGACGCAAAAATGATCAAAGAGGGCAGTCCGCGCGAGCTGCTGCGGGTCGCCGAACAGACCGGGGCGGACATCCTCGTCGCCGGCGGCCGCAACCAGTACACCGCGCTGAAGGGCCGGCTGCCGTTCCTCGATATCAACCAGGAGCGGCACATCCCTTACGCCGGCTACACCGGGATRGTCGAGCTCGCCCGGCGCCTCGACCTGGCGATCGCGAGCCCGGTCTGGGAGCAGGTCAGCCGGCCCGCTCCCTGGGACCTGGTCGGAGCCCGCTGATGGCCGAGATCGTGACCGGAGAGCGGCAGGCGACGATCGACCCGCTCAAGCACAGCCAGCCGCTCGGGGGTGCGCTGGTCTTCCTGGGCCTCGCCGGYTCGCTGCCGATCATGCATGGTGCGCAGGGGTGCGCGTCATTCRCCAAGGCCCTGCTCACCCGGCATTTCAACGAGCCGATCCCGCTGCAGACCACCGCGATCACCGAGGTGACCGCGGTCCTCGGCAGTGGTGAGGCGATGGTGGAGACGCTCGATGCCATCCGGAAGAAGCAGCGGCCGGAGATCATCGGCCTGCTCACCACGGGGGTCACCGAGGTCAGCGGCGAGGACGTCGGCGGCCAGCTGCGCAAGTACCTCTCGGCCTGGAACGAGACCGACTCGAGCGGGCCGGAGGCGGGCGCGAACGGCTCCGCCCCCGGCAGGGCCCCGCTGATCGTCGGGGTCTCCACCCCGGACTTCATCGGGGGGCTGTCCGACGGCTGGTCGGCCGCGTTGGAGGCGCTGGTCCGAGCGGTGGTGCCGGCAGAGCATTCCGAAACGGAGCCTTCCGAAGCGGGGTATTTTACCGGGCGCACCGCCTTCATCGCGGCCAGCGCTCCCGTAACGCATCTCACTACCCCCGGGTCCGCCGGGTCCGCCGGGTCCGCCGAGGCTGCCAGGTCCACCAGGTCCGCCAGGTCCCTGGGGTCCGCCGCCCGACGGGTGGCGGCGGCGGACGGTGGTGCTCTGGACCCGCGCCAGCTCGCCGTCCTGGTCGGCCCGTCCCTGACGGCGGCCGACCTCGACGAGCTCGGTGAGTTGATTCGCGCGTTCGGGCTCGACCCGGTACTCGTCCCCGACCTGTCCGGATCGGTGGACGGGMACCTGGCCCCCGCCTGGCAGCCCACGACGACCGGCGGCACCKGGCTCGCGCGGCTGCGGGCGCTCGGTCGGTCGCGGGCCGTGCTCGTCGCGGGTGCGACCGCGGCGGCGGCCGGTGACCTGCTCGCAGCCCGGACCGGCGCCCGGATCCTCCGCCACCGTCATCTCAGCGGGCTGACGGAGATGGACACCTTGGTCACCGAGCTGATCGAACTCACCGGAGCGTCCGCGCCGGCCCGGGTCCGGCAGGCCCGGGCCCGGCTCGCCGACGGTCTGCTCGACACGCACTTCGTCCTCGGTGGCGCCCGGGTCGCGCTGGCAATGGAGCCGGAGACCCTGGTCGCCGTCGGTTCCCTGCTGCACGACGTCGGGGCCGAGGTCGTGGCGGCGGTGTCCCCGACCGCCGCGCCGGTCCTCGCGGACGCGCCCTGGGACGAGGTCGTCGTCGGTGATCTGACCGACCTCGCCGAACGGGCTCGGRCGGGTGGTGCGCACCTCGTCCTCGGTTCCAGCCACGCCCGCGAGGTCGCCGACCGGATTGGCGCCGCGCACCTGCCCGTCGGCTTCCCGATCTTCGATCGGCTCGGCGCGGCGCTGGCCGGTACCGCCGGGTACGCCGGAAGCCTGCGCCTGCTCATCGACGCCGCGAATCGTCTGCTCGATCACGAGCACGTGCACCGCCGTTCCGGGCGGAGGTTCTCCGTGTCCGGCGCGGATGGACAGCCCGCCCACCGGACCGAGATCCCCACCCAACCCGGCTCCGCGGGTGAATCCGATCAACTCGACAACCTGTTCCAGGAGTCTCCGTGTTGAAGATCGCCTTCGCGACCAGCGACGGCACCGCTGTGGATCAGCATTTCGGGTGGTGCCAACGGTTMGACGTGTACGAGGTCGGCCCCGAGGGGGCCAGGTTCCTGGAGACCCGCGCGCTCGACGCGGCGCCGACGGACGAACAGGACAAGATCGAATCCAGGCTCGCCGCGGTCTCGGACTGCGCGATTCTCAACATCAGTGATATCGGCGGGACGGCCGCGGCGAAGGTGGTGAAGGCCCGGGTTCACCCGGTGAAGGTGGTCAAGGGCACCGCCATCCCCGAGCTGCTCCGCCGCTACACCTCGACGCTGGCCGGCAATCCTCCGCCCTGGCTGCGCAAGGTGCTGCGGTCCCACGAGCCGCAGCCGGCGGCGACCTGGACCCGCGGCGGTGCTACGGCTCTGAAGCCCAAGGGGGACGCGGCATGACCGCGAAGACCGGTTTCCTCGGCGACCTGGTCGACCAGCTGCGCGCCGGGGACACCTACGGCCAACTGGAACGGTTCTCCGACGAGGACCTGCTCCGCCCGTTCATCGTCACGCGGGAGCAGCGCCGCGAGATCGCGGTGAACTGCGACATCGACGCCGCCGTAGAGGGCCGGGTGCGCTCCTTTTACCAGGCGGTCGCGGCGGCCACCGAGAAGGCGACCGGGGCGTTCACCACCACCGTGCTCGACCTCAGCCACGAGGGGTTCGGGCGCGTGATCATTTGTGCCGGGCGGCTCGTCGTCCTCTCCGACGCGTTGCGGGACGTGCAGCGGTTCGGCTTCGGCTCCATGGACGAGCTCTCCGCCCGGGGCGAGTCGCTGGTGACCGGCGCGACCAAGCAGATCGAACGATGGAACGAGGTGGCCCGCGATGACTCCTGACGCCCAAGCCGCCGACACCCCGGCCGCCGACGCCCAAGCCGCCGACACCCCGGCAGGGGGCGCCCCGGCCGACACCGAGCTGCGGCTGCGCAAGCTTCGCAGCCGGGCCTCCCAGCTCAAGCTCGACCTGCACGACCTCGCCGAGGACCTCCCGATCGGCTGGGAGGGCCTGCTCGACGCCGCCCGCCGCACCTACGACGCCTATGCGGAGATCGCCCTCCTCGAGGGCCTGCTCAAGAAGGAGACATCGCGATGAGCGTGAGCATGGCCGCCGGCCAGCTGGCGGACTTCCGCCGCTGTTCCACCGCCGAGGAGTACTTCATCCTGCTGGACGTCGACTACGACCCGCGAGTCCTGGCCGTCAACCGGCTGCACATCCTCCGGTACTTCGCCAACCAGCTGGTCGAGCTGCACGACACTCGGACCGAGGCCGGGAACCCGGTGGAGCTGCTGCGGGAGTATCGCGACGCGCTCATCCGCTCCTATGAGGCCTTCACCACCGCCTCCGCCCTGGACCACCGCCTGTTCAAGGTGCTGCAGGACCGCGCTCCGCAGTCGTCGTTCGTGCYCGCGTCGTCGATCACCGTCGAGCGGCTGACCCCGACGGTGCCCCAGCCGTCGGCGCCGTCCGACCCGGTGGAGCCGTCCCAGTCCGCCTGGCCGCACCACGCCGCCGCGTCCGCCGACTACCTGGGTGGAACCCGATGAACAGCACCTACGACGTCGGCGACATCGTGGTCGCCGTCAAGGCATTGCGTAACGACGGCACGTATCCGGACCCGGCGATCGCCGTCGGTGAGGTTCTCGTCGAGGCCGGCACCCGTGGCCAGGTCATCAACGTCGGCCTCTACCTGCAGGAACACATCGTGTACGCGGTGGCTTTCGACCACGGCCGCATCGTCGGCGCGCTGGAACGTGAGCTCGTCTCCCCCGAGCAGTGGCAGCAGGCCGCGGCTGTCGCCGCCGGTACCGCCGCACCCGCCGCGACGACCACCGCGACCTCCTCGGCGACCGCTCCGGCCACCGGCACGGCGACCGCCGGGGGGAAGGAAGGGCGGTCGTGAAGGCAAMCCCCGTCAGCCTGCCGATGCTGCCCACCGACCCGGCAGGCGAGATGMCCCGGCAGGCCACCGGGCCGGCGCCCGACACCGCCGCCGGCTGCGCGAGCAAGTCCAGCTGTGGCAYCAGCGCTCCGGTGCGGGACCCGGAGATCGCGGAGAAGATCGCCAATCATCCCTGTTACAGCGCCGAGGCCCACCAGTACTACGCCCGGATGCACGTGGCGGTCGCCCCAGGTTGCAACATCCAGTGCAACTACTGCAACCGCAAGTTCGACTGCGCCAACGAGAGCCGTCCCGGCGTCACCAGCACCCTGCTGTCCCCCGAGGACGCCCTCGCCAAGGTCAAGCTGGTGGCCAGCGAGATCAAGCAGATGAGCGTGCTGGGGATCGCCGGCCCCGGCGACCCGCTGGCGAACCCGAAGCCGACCTTCCGGACGATGGAACTGGTGGCCCGGGACTGCCCGGACATCAAGCTCTGYCTGTCTACCAACGGRCTGACCCTGCCGGACCACGTCGACCGCATCGCCGAACTGAACGTCGACCACGTCACCATCACGATCAACATGATCGACCCCGAGGTCGGGGAGCGGATCTACCCGTGGATCGCCTTCCGCGGTAAGCGGTACACCGGCCGGGAGGCGTCCCGGATCCTCTCCGAGCGTCAGCTCGAGGGCCTGGCGATGCTCACCGAGCGGAAGATTCTCTGCAAGGTCAACTCGGTGATGATCCCCGGGATCAACGATGACCACCTCGTCGAGGTCTCCCGGAAGGTCAAGGAGCTCGRCGCCTTCCTGCACAACGTGATGCCGCTGGTGTCGGCGCCCGAGCACGGCACCCACTTCGGCCTGACCGGGCAGCGCGGCCCCACCCCACAGGAGCTCAAGGCGCTGCAGGACCGCTGCGAGCAGGACGACGGCGCCGAGATGAACATGATGCGGCACTGCCGGCAGTGCCGCGCCGACGCCGTCGGCCTGCTCGGTGAGGACCGGGGTGAGGAGTTCACTCCCGAGGCGTTCCGTGGCCGTGAGATCGAATACGACCTCGAAGGCCGCCGGCAGACGCATAGCGAGATCGAACGGTGGCGCTCCGAGGTGGCTGCCACCCGGGGAGCGCTGAACATCTCGACCGGCGCGGTCATTCCCTCTGGYCCGGGCGCATCCCCCGATGAGGRCACCCCGGCCGGGGCCCGCCCGGGGAACGCCCGCCCGGAGAACGTCGTGCTCGTCGCTGTAGCGACCAAGGGCAGCGGCGTGGTGAACCAGCACTTCGGTCACGCGACCGAGTTCTGGATCTACGAGGGGGGTCCGGGCTGGGCCCGGCTCGTGCAGACCCGCGACGTGGACCGCTACTGCAACGGCCCGTCGGACTGCGACGAGGACGCCTCCAAGCTCGACAAGACGGTCGCGATGCTGTCCGACTGCGCGGCGGTGTTGTGCAGCAAGATCGGCCTCGGGCCGCGCGAGGCGCTCGAGAATGCCGGGATCGAACCGGTGGAGCTCTACGACCTGATCGAGAAGGCGGTGGCCGAGGTCGGCTCCCGCCTTGTCGCACATCGTGCCGAAGCGGAGGTTGCCGTCCGATGAGCGCCACCACCCCCACCGTCGAACTGACCGACCGGGCCGTGAAGCAGGTCCGTCACCTGCTCGCCTCGACCCCCGGCACGGGCGGGTTCAGCCTGCGGATCGGCGTCGACCCCGGTGGCTGCGCCGGCTTCACCTACAACCTGGCGCTCGTCCCCGGTGCCGAGGCCGAGGACGTCGTCATCGGCCAGGACGGCTTTGACGTCGTCGTCCACTCGTCGATGGTTCACCTGCTGCGCGGGCTGCGCGTGGACTACACCGAGACGCTGACCTCCTCCGGGTTCACCTTCCAGAACCCGAACGCGACCAGCTCCTGCGGCTGCGGGACGTCCTTCGGTGCCTCGGACTCCACCGAGCGCACCGCCGCGGACGCCCGCCTGCGCGAGCAGGTCGAGGAGATCATGGAGGAGATCCGGCCCTTCCTGCGGGGAGACGGCGGGGACGCCGAGGTCGTCGCGACTCTCGCCGGCAACGGCGAGCCCGGGACGGCGGAGGTGCACCTGCGCCTTACCGGAGCCTGCGGCGGGTGCTCCAGCGCCACCGCGACCCTGACCGGCGTCATTGAGAGCCGGTTGAAGGAGGCCCTGCCCGAGATCGGCCGGGTCGCGCTGGTGTCCTGACAACGCACTACTTGATCACCTGTTCGGCCTAACCCGGGGAGCGCCCGATGGTCACCGCCCGATTCCGTTCCCACCCGCGTCTGCTGGGGTCCATCTGTGCCGGGCCGCCGGCACCGTACCCATCCCGTCGGCAGGCGCCGTCCGTCTTCGACCCGAATCGACGGTACGAGCGGCAGTTGGGTATTCCGGGCTTCGGAGTGTCCGCTCAGCGGCGGCTCAGCGGCGCGACCGTCCTGGTGGCGGGGGTGGGCGGGGTCGGCGGAGCGGCGGCGACCTACCTGGCCGCCGCCGGCATCGGCCGGCTGATCCTGGTCCATCCGGGCGTTCTGGAGGAGCCGGACCTCAACCGGCAGACCCTGATGCGGCCCGACCGGGTGGGCGACGCCCGGGTGGAGTGCGCGGCCGACACCCTGCGCGCACACCACCCGGACGTCGAGATCGTCGCCCTGGACCGGGATCTGACCGATCCCAGCCTGCCCCGTCTGATCGCCGAGGCGGACGTGGTGGTCGACGCTCGGCACAACTTCCCCGAGCGGTATCTGCTCAACCGGCTGTGCCTGGCGACGCAGATCCCCCTGGTCGTCGCCGCGATGAACGCCACCGAGGCGTATCTGCTGGTGGTCCGGTCGGGTTCGCCCTGCCTGCGGTGTGTGTTCCCGGAGGGGGACCCGTCCTGGGAGCCCCTCGGTTTCCCGGTGCTCGGCGCGGTCGCCGGAACGGTGGGCTGCCTGGCGGCGACCGAGGCGCTGAAGATCGCCGGTGGATTCGCCGAGCCGGCGGTCGGCCGGCTGATCCACCTCGACCTGTGGGACACGGACCTGCGTACGCCGCGGACGCGGCGCGATCCCGCCTGCGTGGACTGCGGCTCTGGAGGCGCACCGTGATCTATCTTGACCACAACGCGACGACCCCGGYCGACCCGGAGGTTGTCCGGGCGATGCTGCCGCTGCTGCGGGACCACTTCGCGAATCCGGCCAGCTCGCACCCGGCGGGGCAGGCCGTCGCCCGGCTCGTCGAAGGAGCCCGGCGGGACGTGGCGAACCTCGCCGGCGCCCAGCCGCGTGACGTCATCTTCACCAGCGGGGCGACCGAGGCGGCCAACCTGGCGATCGCCGGGGTCCTGGCCACCGCCCCGCCGTCCTGCCGCCGCGTACTCGTCGGAGCGACCGAGCATCGGGCGGTCCTCGCCGCGGCGGAGGCCGCGGCGCGGGTGCACGGGGCGATCGTGCAGACCATCCGGGTTCATCCCGACGGCACGATCGACCTCAATCATCTGCGCGCGCTGCTGCAACCGGTATGGGACGGTTCCGCCGTCGCGGGGAACGGGGGGGTTCTCGGGGCCTCCGTCTCGAAGGTCGCCCTGGTGGCGGTGATGACGGCGAACAACGAGACCGGGACGCTGAACGACCCGCGGCCCATCGCCGAGCTCGCCCACGGGGCGGGGGCGTTCTACCTCGCCGACATCACCCAGACACTGGGCCGGATGCCGGTCTCGGTCGCGGACGCCGGCATCGACCTCGCCCTCGCGTCCGCGCACAAGCTCTACGGGCCCAAGGGCACCGGCGCGCTGATCGCCGGCCGACACGCCCGGTCGCAGCTGGCACCGCTGATCCACGGCGGTGGGCAGGAACGGGGCCTGCGCGCCGGCACGGTCAACACCGCCGGGGTGGTCGGCTTCGGCGCCGCGGCGCGGATCGCCGCCGCGGTGATGGACGACGAGGCCCCGCGGCAGCGGGCCCAGACCGAGCTGCTGCACGATCTGCTCGTCGAGTGGCTCGGCGTCGATGCCGTCGAGCTCAACGGGCCGAGTGAGCGCGGCGGGAGCCGCGAATGCCGGCTGCCGAACACCATCAACCTGCGGTTCGTCGGTGCCGACGCCGACGCCGTCCAGGCCTGTCTGCCGGACGTGGCGGTGTCCGCGGGCTCCGCCTGTCACGGGGGCGGCGCCGAGCCGTCCCATGTGCTCACCGCGATGGGCCGGTCGACCACGGCGGCCATGGAGAGCCTGCGGTTCAGCGTGGGCCGGTTCACCAGCGTCGACCAGATCCACGCCGCCGCCGCCGCGGTGGCTCGCGCGGTGCTGCGCGTGCGTGCCCTGGAGCAGAACCGGTCGAACGATCTTTTCGACGGCCCCACCACCGAGTTCCGGGCGCAGGAGATCCCCACCGACCGGGTGTTCTCGCGGGCCCTGCGCATGCCCGAGGTGCCCGCCCCCCGATCCGCCTATCCCTGACCCGTTCCCCCCACGCTTCCCTGACCCCGCTTCCGTGCTGTCAGCGTTGCCACGCGCGGTTCCGCTCGCCCGGCGCGGGCGTGCGTAGCTGAGAAGTTGAGATGAGGTTTCGCCATGCCAACCGAACAGTTGTCCGAACGACCAGATCCGGGGGTCACGCAACTGGAACACGTGGTGATCCGTTTTGCCGGTGACTCCGGCGACGGGATGCAGCTCACCGGTGACCGGTTCGGCGCCCAGGCCGCCGCGGGCGGCAACGACGTGGCAACGTTGCCGAACTACCCGGCGGAGATCCGGGCGCCAGCCGGAACCGTGGCCGGGGTGTCGAGCTACCAACTCCACATCGCTGACCACGACATCAGGACCCCGGGCGACCGGCCCGACGTTCTGGTCGCCATGAACCCCGCGGCGCTCAGGGCSAACATCGCCGAGCTGCGTCCCGGCGGGGTCCTGATCGTGGACACCGACGCGTTCACGGTGATGGGCCTGGAAAAGGCCGGTTACGAGGCCGATCCCCTGACCAACGGGTCGCTGGACGCCTACCACGTGCACGCGATCAACCTCACCGGTCTCGCCGCCACGGCCGTCGCCGAGTTCAACCTGAAGCGCAAGGACGCCGCCCGGACGAAGAACATGTTCGCGCTCGGCCTGGTGTCCTGGATGTTCAGTCAGCCCATCGAGGACACGATCGCCTACCTGCAGAAGCGGTTCGCCGCGAAGCCGGACGTGCAGGCCGCGAACATCGCCGCGCTGCGGGCCGGGTGGATCTACGGCGACACCACCGAGGCCTTCGCGCTCTCCTACGAGGTGAAGCCGGCCAAGCTGCCCGCCGGCACCTACCGGCACATGAAGGGCAACAAGGCGATCGCCTACGGCCTGGTCGCCGCCGCGCAGCAGGCCGGGATGCCGCTGTTCCTCGGCGCCTACCCGATCACTCCCGCCTCCGACATTCTGCACGAGCTGAGCGCGCTCGCCTCCTTCGACGTGCGCTCCTTCCAGGCCGAGGACGAGATCGCCGCCATCGGTTCCGCGATCGGCGCGTCCTTCGCCGGGATGCTCGGCGTGACCGTCACCTCCGGTCCCGGGATGGCCCTGAAGACCGAGGCTCTCGGCCTTGCGGTGATCATGGAGCTGCCGCTCGTTGTCGTCAACGTGCAGCGCGGCGGGCCGTCGACCGGTCTGCCGACCAAGACCGAGCAGTCCGACCTGCTCCAGGCCCTGTACGGCCGGCACGGCGAGGCGCCGCTGCCGGTGATCGCGGCGCGTTCGCCCGCGGACGGCTTCGACGCCGCGCTSGAGGCAGCCCGGATCGCGCTGGCCTACCGCACCCCGGTCATCCTGCTGTCCGACGCCTACGTCGCCAACGGCAGCGAGCCGTGGCGGGTGCCCGAGACGGCGGAGCTGCCCACCATCGGGATCGATCTCGCCACCGGCCCGAACGGGGTGGACGAGGCCGGTAACCCGATCTTCCTGCCGTACGTGCGGGACCCGATCACGTTGGCCCGCCCGCTGGCGATCCCGGGTACCCCGGGGCTCACGCACCGCATCGGCGGTCTGGAGAAGGCCGACTTGACCGGTGCGGTCTCCTACGACCCCGACAACCATGACCTGCTGGTCCGCACCCGACAGTCCAAGATCGATAACATCGACGTGCCGCTCCTGGAGGTCGATGATCCCAGCGGGCCCCCCGGATCCGGCGCCGATGTGCTGGTGATCGGATGGGGCTCGACGTGGGGGCCGATCGGTGAAGCCTGCCGCCAGGTGCGGCGCGACGGCATGAAGGTCGCCCAGGCGCACCTGCGCCATCTCGCCCCGCTGCCGGCGAACCTGGCCTCGGTGCTGTCGGAGTACCACACCGTGCTCGTCCCCGAGATGAACCTCGGGCAGCTCGCCGGACTCCTGCGCCGGGAATGCCTGATCGACACCGTCGGCTACAACCAGACCCGCGGCATGCCGTTCCGGGTCGCCGAGCTTACCTCCGTCATCAGCCGGATCATCCAGGGCATCGACGAGGAGCCGTCGGCGGATGCGGCCTCGAAGCCGGTCGGGGACGTGAGCGCCCGGTTGAACGTACACCTTGGTTCGAAGCTCGGCACGGCCGGGGAGGCAGGACGATGATCTCGCTGAATGGTGGATCCGGAGAACCGTCGGGTGACTTGGCGGGACGGCCGGCGCTGACCGCGCAGGACTACATGACCGGCAACGAGGTCCGCTGGTGCCCCGGCTGCGGGGACCACGCCATCCTCTCGACGATGCGGGGTCTGCTGCCGGCCCTCGGCGTCCCGCCCGAGAACATCGTGATCGTGTCCGGCATCGGGTGCTCCTCGCGGTTCCCCTACTACCTCGACACCTACGGCATCCACTCGATCCACGGCCGGGCGCCGTCCTTCGCGACCGGTGTCTCGATCAACCGGCCGGACCTGGCGGTGTGGGTCGTAACCGGTGACGGCGACGCGCTGTCGATCGGCGGTAACCACCTTATTCACGCGCTGCGTCGCAACGTGAATCTCAAGATCATGTTGTTCAACAACCAGATCTACGGTTTGACGAAGGGTCAGCATTCGCCGACCTCCAGGATCGGCACGATCAGCCCGTCGAGCCCCCACGGGTCGCTCGACAACCCGTTCGACCCGGTTGCGCTCGCGCTCGGCGCCGGCGCGACGTTCGTCGCCCGCACGATCGACTCGGACCGTCGCCACCTCACCGCCACCCTCACCGCCGCCGCGGCGCATCAGGGAGCGGCGCTGGTGGAGATCCGGCAGGGCTGCCCCACGTTCAACGCGATCCCCCGTCAGCCGAAGCGGTCCGATGCCGATGCCGATGCCGGCGCCGCCGGGGCGAAGGGCGAGCAGGGGCCGATCCGGCTCTCGCCCGGTATGCCGGTGGTTTTCGGCGTGGACGAGCAGTACGCCGTGATCCGCGACCCGGCCACCGGGGAGCTGGCGGTCGGGCACAGYGGTGACCCCCGCGTCGTGGTGCACGATCCGACGGTGGAGAACTCGACCTATGCCTACGCCCTGGCCCAGTTGGCGCAGGCGGAGTTTCCGGAGCCGCCGATCGGCGTCTACCGGTCGGTCTCGCATCCCGTGTTCGACCAGCTGTTCCAGGAGCGGCTGGCGACCGCCCGGCCCGGCGGCCTGGGCGATCTGCGGACGTTGCTCCAGGGCGCCGACTCCTGGACGGTGGCCGGGTAGGTCGCAGCCGGGTGACCTACGGCCGGGATGAGACCTACGGCTGAGGCGAACCGGACCGATGGACGGTCGTCGGATGGATGCTCGGGGGGCGGGGGATCAGGCCTGTCGGGGCTGGCCTGATCCCCTCAGGGGGTCCGTTACGGTGCCCGCCCCGGCCTCGGCCCGGAGTGATTTCGGTTCCGGCCCCACGTGGTTTCCGTCATGTTCTCCGGTCGCCTGGCGATGACGTCTGCATGCCGTTTTCCGGGATTTTTGTCACGCCGCCTTCTCGTCAATCGACATTCCGCGGCGCGTCATCTGGTCGACGGCACGACCGGTCGACATCACCCGTTGGGAAACCCGCAACTCTGCTTCGGTCTCGGCCCCTGTTTCGCCCCCGAAATGTAGAGGGCCGGTGCCCGGACGGGGTGGGTCCTGAGCACCGGCCGTGGGCCGGCGGTCTCGCTGACGCCGTGGCCGCGTCAGCCTTCGCCGGCGGCTTGTCTCGTCAGCGTCTGTAGGACGCGACGAAAGCGGTGTCCGCTCCGATCGGGCCGATCTTGCCGGCGCCGCCCGGATTACCGATCGGAGCATCCCGACCAGGCAGGATGTCGGTGAAGAACCGGGCCTCGTCCGCGATGAACTCGGYCTCGCTCGCCGGCACGATCCGGGTACTCTTGATCGCGTCGACCGGACAGACCGACGCGCAGGCTCCGCAGTCGATGCACTCGTCCGGGTTGATGTACAGCTTGCGGCTGCCCTCRTAGATGCAGTCGACCGGGCACTCCTCCACGCAGGCGGTGTCCTTGACATCAATGCAGGGCGACAGGACGACAAACGTCATCGGAGCCTTCTTCCCCGTTCGCCTGCGGTCACGGGAAAATCGTAACAGGATGCCGCCGGCCGGGGTGGGTGGAACTGTAAAGGACAGGTAAACAACTCGTCCGTAGGGCAACGAATTTCGATGGCCCGAAACGGGGGACGAGGAAATCTCCAGGGATATTTTTAACCATGAGATTTTCCTTGCCTGTAGCCGGGCCGTCCGGGCCCGTCCGCCGGAGGGCGGTGGCACCCGCGCCGGCGTGTCCTCAGCCGGTCTTGACGACGGTCTGCGGGCACCACCGTCCGTTGGRCCGCCGGCGCGGCGGGTCCTCTGTCGCCGGTTCAGACGTCGGTGTTGCCGGGGGGCTGAACCTGGGCGGTTGATGGAGCGTGTCCCGGCGAGGCCGGGGTTACGTGCCCGAGCGGCGCCGTACCGTCCCCCGCCTCGTGCCGCTCGGCGCGGAAACGCCTGAAGGCGGCGAACGCGCGCGGGCCGTAGACCGACGCCGGTCCGCCGTTCATCAGCAGTGCCACCCCGATGGCCTCGGCCGCCTCCTGGCAGGTCGCACCCTGYCGGACGGCGCCGTGAGCGTGTGCCTCGATGCAACCGTCGCACTGGGTGCTCACGGCGAGCGCCAGTGCGATCAGCTCCTTCGTGCGGCTGTCCAGGGCGCCGTCACGGAGAGCCGCGTCGCCCAGGGTGCCGAGCCCCCGGTATACGTCCGGGATCAGCCGACGCAGTTCGCGGGCATGCGGGCGGATCTCGTCTTGGACCGGGCTGCCGGAGCTCATGACCCCTTGCCTTCCCRCCGGGGACGACCGGGAACCGCCACGCCGGGAACGGCCGAAGCCCGGCCTCGTGCCCGGGCGGTCGGGGTAGCCGGGCGGTCGGGGTAGCCGGGCGGTCGTGGGGTCGTGGGTGCCCGGGCGGTCGCGGCGAGGCCGAAAACGGTGAGCCTCGGCTCGTCCTCGGACTTGTCCCTGTTAGGGGGGCGACAGACCACTTCCATTGGCGTACCGTCAGACATCGCCAAAGTCCGTGCATCGATTCCGGGGTGTCCGGTTACCGTTCCGGGCCGGACGGACTCCGCCCGCGCCTGCTCGCGGCCCCGCTCACGCTCTCGAGGAGCGGCCGTCCCGCGCCGTAGGCGCTGATTGTCCTGTCCGCCCTGGCCCCGCTTTACATCCCCTACCCCCGCTTCTCGTCCGGCTGCCATGCCATGGCGGCCTCTACTTCGAGGTATCCAGATGACGGCGAGTGTCCGTACGGACCCGTTCGACGTACTGCTGGTTGAGGACGACCCGGGGGATGTCCTCATGACCCGCGAAGCGTTCGCGGATGATCGGATCAACGGCAGGCTGCATGTCGTGAACGACGGCATCCAAGCCATGGCGTTCCTTCGCCGGGAGGAGCCCTTCACACAGGCCCCGGCGGCCGACCTGATCCTGCTGGACCTCAACCTGCCGCGCCGGGGCGGCATCGAGGTGCTGGCCGAGGTCAAGGCCGACACCGACCTGCGACGCATCCCCGTCGTGGTGCTCTCCACCTCGGGCGCTGCCGAGGACATCCTGCGCAGCTACAACCTGCACGCCAACGCCTACGTGACGAAGGCGGTCGATTTCGACCGGTTCGTCGACGACGTGCGGTTCATCGACGACTTCTTCATCACCGTGGTTCGGTTGCCCGGGCGCTGATCTGGTCGCTCGTCAGGTGCACATGGCCCATGATCGAGCGGTGCCCGCCGACGGCGTCGGTCAACTACTGCGGTGAGACTACCGGCCTGCCAACACAACATCGGCCAACGCAACATCGGCGCGCGGCTCCCACGGGAGCCGCGCGCCGACGCGTAAGGCTGGGGGTGGTACGGCCTCAGACGGGCTGGACGTTGTCCGCCTGCGGTCCCTTCTGGCCCTGCACGATCTCGAACTGGACGCTCTGGCCCTCATCCAGGGACTTGTAGCCGTCCGCCACGATCGAGGAGTAGTGGACGAACACGTCCGGGCCGCCACCGTCGACGGAGATGAATCCGAAGCCCTTCTCCGCGTTGAACCACTTGACGGTACCCTGCGCCACGATTATTTCTCCTTGCCGCGCTCCCGGTAAGCGTCCTTCGCGTACCGGCCTCGCCCCAGACCCCGGCCGGTGCCGTGGTCCAGTCGTGCCGTTCTCTGCGTAGGTCACGCACGGAAGAACAAGCAACACCTACAGCCTACCCCTCCACCGACGTGGTGTGCCCGCTTGGCTCTTGTCCCGTCGGACTCGATGCGAAGCAGCTGGCGAAACGTCGGTTATCGGCACCCAGCGAGTGTAGTAGCCGGGGGCCGGCGCTCGCGTGCCGCTGCATCTCGGCGTCGGCGATGATGACCCGGGACCTGCCATCCGGGTGGCGCCGCGGGTGGCGCCGCGGGTGATCCACCCCGGTAGATCCGGGCGTCGAGGGCTGGGCAGGATGGCCGGTCACGGGGGACGAGGGGAAACCGTGGTGCGACGAGAGCGAACGTCGTGGGTGCCGCATCTGTCGATGTGGTGAAGGCCATCGGGTCCCGCCTCTTCTCAGGGCTGCCAGCGGACGGTGAGTCGGCTGTTCGGCCGATCGACGCGGTGTCCGGCGACGGTCTGGTCCTCCAGGGTGTCCGCGGCATGGGCCGTTACGACAGGTTCGGCGGGGCCTTCTTTGCGCCACTGGTGCAGCAGATCGGTGAGGTGCGCGGTGAGGGTGGCCGCGTGGGGTCCGTGGGCGGTGACGCCGAGTTCGTCGGTGTCGGATGCGAGGGGACGCAGGGTGACGTAGGCGATGGTGGTGCCGTCGTGGATGGTGGCCCCGGCCCAGCGCCGTGTCGGAGTGAGCTGGCTGTCAGGGCGGACGGTGGTGTCGACGGCGAGGCGGCCGAAGCGGGCGCCCATGGTGACGAGCCACAGGTCGAGGTGCGCGGTCGGTTCGTCGTCGTGGATCGTCAGCCCCGTCCACAGGTTGTGGGGTGGGCTGGCCGCCGCGGCGCGCAGCGCCGGCTCGTCGGCGGGGTCGTGGTCGTCGACGTGCAGGGCGACACCGTCTGCGAGGGCGAGGGTACGGCCGGTGTGGGCGTCGGCGCCACGTAGGGGGACGAATCCGCAGACGAGCGCCGAGCGGCTGACGAGCCGGCCCGGCTCAACGGCGTCGAGCGGGAGGGAGCGGGTCAGGCCGCTTCCGTGGAGACGGAGAGGCACGACGATACGACCGGCGGGGGCGARCTGGTTCCACCAGCCCTTGGCCAGGTCCCAGGCCCCGGCCGTGATGACGATCCGATCGTAGGGCGCTCCGCCCGGGTGGCCCGCCGCACCATCGGCGTGGACAACGTCCACGCGTTCGTAACCGGCCTTGACCAGTGCGGTGCGCGCGCCTGCGGCGAGCTCCTCGTCGATCTCGATGGTGGTGACCTGGCCGGTCGGGCCGGTGAGTTCGGCGAGGAGTGCTGCGTTGATGCCGGTGGCGGTGCCGATCTCCAGGACGCGGTGGCCGGGGTGGACGCCGGCCTGTTCGAGCATGGCGGCGACGAGGCTGGGTTGGGAYGCTGAGGACAGCGCGGTGCCGTCGGGGGCGCGGCGGGTGACGACGACCTGGGGGGCGTAGGCGGTTTCCAGGTCGACGTCGGGCAGGAACAGGTGTCGCGGGACCGTGCGGAACRCGGCTTCGACCTGGGCGGTTCGGAATGTGCCCCAGCGGTGGATGTCGGCGACCAGGTTGTCGCGGAGCTGTTCGGGGGTGCGGGTGGTCATCGTGGTCACCGTTCGTCAGGGATCGGGCCGGGGTCATCGAAGATGATGGCGGCGGTGGTGTGGGCGAGCTGCGCCTGGTCGGCGGCGGGGAAGCCGAGCCGGTTCCAGGCGAACAGGATGTGATGGGCAAGAACGGCGCGGAGGCCGCGGGTGAGCTGGCCCTGGTTGGCGAGGTTCGCGAGTGACCGACCCGCGTGCCGGAACGCTGCCGGCCACGCCGGTAGCGCTTTGAGGGGCTGCACGGTGCGGGCGGCGAGAAGTTGCCGGACGGCGTTTCGGGTAGCCGCCGTGGCGGCGGGCTGCCGCGCACTGGCCTGGCGGGTGCGGCGGTGACTGGCGACGCGGGTCCAGACGTCACCCTGTTCGTAGTAGTCCTGGCCAGCTGACCTCAGCAGCGCCGCGGCCAGCACGAGTCCGACCTCGGCCCGATGCTCGGGGCGGGCTCGGTCGAGGTGGGCGAGGACGTTGCGGCTGTCGTGGTGGAAGAGCTGATGCGCGACGTCCATGCCGGCGGGGCCACCGAAGGCGTGGATCTCAGGCTCGTAGACGGCGGGTGCCCAGCGGTGGACCGCGTCGCCGTTGAGCACGGCGCGGAGCCTGCCGTCGCCGGACTCCGCGGGGTTGCGCCCGTCCCGATTTGGGCCTGGGCGCCAGCGGATCCGCCAGGAGGCTGCCTTCCTGGTGAACCACCACAGGCTGATCCCGTCCGTCTGCTCAGCTGAGGTCAGCAGTGGTGCCAGCTGGGTAACCCCCAGATGTTCGGCGGCACGCCAGTCTTGGCACCACACCGTAGCGCTCTGTGGCGGTCTATGATGGTCACGCGAGCCTTAAGGAGTGGGCCGAGTCGCAGGCCGTGGCGTACGTGACCGCGCGCCGTTGGTACGCGGCCGGTGTGCTCCCGGTTCCGGCGCGCAAGGTCGRTGGGCTGATCCTCGTCGGCGGACATGCGGCAGGGYCGGTCCGCGCCACGCCGTTCAAAGGACCTCATCCCCAGCGCGGTGGGCGTCCATCTGGCCCCGCTGGCCGGGACCGATGGCCCCTGATCAATACCGTTCATCGTCCTAACCTCGGCATGGCAGGTACAAGACGTCAGGGGGGCGTGATGAACGGACCGAGAACGAAGTCAGCCGATGCGCTCGCGCGCGACGTGATCCGGACCGCCCATGGGCAGGACATGATCATCGGACGGCTTCCCCTGGATGGGGAGGGCCAGGGCGCCAGCCAGATCATTCTGAACGTCGGCTGCCAACGGCACGACCGCGGCGAGGAGTGGGCGCACCTGACCGTGCCCGAGGCGCGGCRGCTGGCCGGACGGCTGCTGGCGCAGGCCGCGGCAGCCGAACGCGACCGCGAGGATGCCGTCGGGACAGCAGACTCGGCGCTTGACCGCGGGCGGGACACGGMTGGGTCCGGAGACGGTCACCCGGGCCGGATCGATGTGGCCTACCTTGCGGGTGAGTCGTACGCGATCGGGGTCCGTGGACACGAGATGCTGGTTGACCAGCCGCTGCGGCACGGTGGTGACGACATCGCGGCGACGCCGACAGAGTTGTTCGTCGCCTCACTCGCATCCTGCGTCGCCTTCTACGCCGGCCGGTACCTCACCCGCCATGGCGTGTGCCGGGACGGTCTGCGGGTTGCTGCCGAGTTCGACATGGCGACTGACCGACCCGCCCGGGTGGCGGCGGTGCGGCTGCGAATCGCCGTTCCCGCCAGTCTGCCGGAACGGCGCCGGCCCGGCCTCGTAGCGGTGGCCTCGCACTGCACCGTCCACAACTCGCTGCACCAGCCGCCCGACGTCGGCATAGAGATCGCCTGATAAAGGCCGCTACCGGTTCGGGTACCTACCGTGGGCGATCATGGGTAGGCCGTCCTTCGGTCGCAGGGTGACCAGGGGTTGCGGTGTGACGGGCAGGCCGGGTACGGGGGTGAAGGACCAGCGGCGGGCGATAGCGGCCAGGGCGAGCACGCCTTCGGTGATGGCGAAGGTGTTGCCGATGCACTGGCGGGGGCCGGCGCCGAACGGGAAGTAGGCGAAGCGAGGCCGCATCTTCGGCCCGGCGTCGGCCGGCTCATCGGCGGTGTCGGGCCCGGTCCAGCGGATGGGGTCGAAGAGTTCCGGTCGBGGCCACCAGCGCTCGTCGCGGTGCACCACCCATTGGCTGAAGACCAGGGTGGAGCCGGCGGGCAGGCGGTAGCCGGCGACGTCGCGGTCTTCGACGAGGTGGCGGCCCATGGCCCAGACGGGCGGGTACAGCCGCATCGCCTCGCTGATGACCGCGTTGGTGTAGGGCAACTGGGGCAGGTCGTCGATCGTCGGCCGCCGCTCGCCGAGCACCCGGTCGAGTTCGGCCTGCAGAGTCGCCAGTACTTCCGGATCCCGGCCGAGTAGGTGGAACGTCCAGGTCAGTGCGTTAGCGGTGGTCTCGTGGCCGGCGAGCAGGAGGGTGAGCGCCTCGTCGCGGACCTGGGAGTCGTCCATCGACGCGCCGGTGTCGGCGTCGCGGGCGGTCAGCAGCAGGGACAGCAGGTCGTTACCGGTGGCGCCGGTGGCGCGGCGGTCGGCGATCAGATCGTGGACGACGCGGTCGAGCGCGTTCCGGGCGTCTCGTCGGCGCCGGGGCGCCGGGAGCGGTAGCCGTTCGAGGGTAGTGAAGCCGGGAAGTTGGGCTCGGCGGGCTGCGGGCATGTTCTGGTCGAGAGCGGCCCGAATGACGTCGACGACGTGGCTGTCCAGGTCGACGTCGAACAGGGTCCGGGCGACGATCGCCAGGGTCATCTCGGTCATCTCGGTGTGCACGTCGAGGCGCTGCCCGTCCCGCCAGCCGTCGGCGGTCTTGTCCGCGATGGCCGCGAAGGCGTCGGCGTAGCCGGCGATCCGCTGCTTGTGGAACAGCGGCTGCAGCAGCCGGCGCTGCTGGCGGTGGGTGTCCCCGGCGCTGGTCAGCAGGCCCTGGCCCAGCAGCAGTGCCAGCGGCTGCACCACCGTTCGCCGGGAACCGGCGCCGCGGCGTACGGCACCTTTGGCGTAGGCCCGGTGTCCGCTGACCAGGGCGTCAGCGATCGCGTCCGGGTCGGTGACGAGGAAGGCCGACACCGGCCAGCTCGCCAGGCGCACCACCGGCCCATGGGCGCGGGCCAGCTCGTTGAGCCGGGTGAGCGGGTCGGCACGCAGCCGCCGGATCGCCTCGACCGGCCCCTCTCCCGAGCCGGGCACCCTGTCGGAGGTCTTGATGTCGGAGGTCTTGATGTCGGAGGTCTTGGCTGTGGATGGTGGCGCGGCGACGGAGCGGACGTGGGGAGCGCGGCTCATCACGACTTCCTTTCGGGCGGAGATGGGAGCGAGTGGGGTGGACGCAGGGGAAGCGGGCGCGCGGTGCTGAGGGCGCGCGGTGCTAATAGCCGATTAGCTGACGAGCACCACCGCGACGAGAAGGCCGATCTTCACGGCGAGGGCGACGTCGGCGGTCCGGCCGGTGGCGTGCGGCAGGCCGACCGCCGTCAGCAGGGTTACGGCGGCGCGCCGGACCGCCGGCCACAGCAGGACGGCCAGGCTCGCGCCGCACCCCGCGACGGCCAGTCGAAGGCCCACCGGGCCGGCAGCGACGACGCCGGCGATGGTCGACGCCGCGATAAGGGCGAATGCCTTGACAGCCGCGAAGGCCGTGACCGTCCGGCGAGCGCGGAGCAGAAGGGCGGACACGGCCGCGGACACGGCGACCATGACCAGAGCGGTCAGCGGGGTCAGCGGCTCGGRCCCAGTCTCGGCCAGGCGGGTGACATGCAGGTGCGGCAGCGGCTGTTCGAGCCGCAGTGCCGCTGCCGTCAGCACGGTGAGCGCAGCGACGCCGGCTTGCACACCGCGCAGGACCRCCACGGCCGCGACCACCAGGAGCAGACGGCGCAGACGTCTCCGGGCCGGCGTGCCCCCGTGGCCGACGAGCGGCCTGGTCACCGAATGTTCTCCTAAAGTCACTGGTCGCATGTGCGCCTACGCGGAGCAGGCCCACGCGATCGAACCGGCGAGCGTTCGRCCGCCGGTGCTCGTCGCCGAGAAGGAGACGTCGCCACCAGTAGCGGTGACCTGCGCGGTGGCCGGTACGGCGGTGACCGCGTAGTGGGCATCCGGGCCGGTCATCGACACGGTCACCGAAGCCTGGTAGCTCCCTGGCCCGTGGTAACCGGCCACCCGCACGACGTCCGAGACGGCGTAGCCGTGGACCGAGCCGCTCGCCGACGCCACGTAGCGGGCGCCCGCGGTCTGGCAGCTCACCACCGTGTCGACGTGGCCGGAGACCGCCACCGGGGAGGTGATGGCCACGGTCAGGGAGCCCGGCCCGCCGGCACCCTTCCCGACCGCATCCGTGGATGTCGCGGCAGCCGACGTCGCCGCCGACACCGGTGTCGTTGAGGTTGGCTGGTCGGCTGCCTGCTCGGCGGTCGCCGTCGCCGGCGCGGCGGTCACTACCCGGGTGCCAGGCTGGCAGGCCRCGATGGTAAGCAGCGCCGCGCCGGCAACGGTAGCCGTTGCGAGACCTCGACGGACCGGAGCCTGAAGGTTCATGGGAACGGGACACCTGCCTTCGGGAGATCGGAGATGGTCAGGTGGCCCCGACGGGTGACCGTGGGAGCCAGCCGGCTGGGTGCCACGGTTTCCGTGGACCGGCTGTGCCCGTGTCCCCTGCCAGCAAGGCAAGAACATCAGCCTGGAATGAGAACCCTTTCCCGGCAAGATGTGAGGCACATTCGGATCCGCAGTTTTCTTGCTATGACCGGGCAACCCGCGGAGGCGGTGAACGCGGCGTCACTGGTCGAAACGGGCCGGCCCGGTCAGAGGAGGTTGACGGGCCGGACCGCGGCCAATTCCTCCCCTGTACCGGCGGGGAGGACGATGCGGACGGTGGTGCCGGCGCCGGGGGCGCTGTCGAGGGTGGCGGTGCCGCCGTGGGCGGCGGCGATGGCGGCGACGATCGCCATTCCGAGGTCGCTGCCGGTCCGGCCACCGCCGCGGCTGCCGGCCGCCGACGGTCCTCGAAGGCCGCCTGAATCTGGCCGAGCATGGTGTTGAGCGCCGCCGCGAGCTGACCGGTCTCGGTGCGCGGACGCCCCGGCGGGACCCGCCGAGCCAGGTCGCCGCCGGCGATGGCGGCCGCCGTACGGGTGATGTCCCGCAGCGGGCGTAGCCCCCGGCCGAGCAACAGCCAAGCCGCCGTACCGGTCAGCGTGAGTACGGCCGCACCAGCGGCGGCCTCGTCCAGGGTCACATCGGCGAACGTGAGCACCGGCGCCGGCGGCACCCTGGCCGGGTCTCCCGCACTCATCCCCACCTCTTCCCGCATCCCCACCTCTTCCCGCCGCCCTTCAGCCCTCGCCAGCCCGGCCGGCGGGCTCCACCCCCGGCCACTACGAGGTCAGCGGCTCGTCGCACCCCGCATTCCATACAAGAAAGATGTGAATTCCGTACGAAAGCGGGTGGTGAGACGTAGTGGCGTAGGTGGCTGTCGAACTCGTACTCGGCGCGGTCGGCACCACGCCGCCCGCTCCCGGCACGCTATGGCGCGAGCAGATCAAAATCATGGTTGGGCGGGTATGCCAGGCTGTGGGCATTCCCTTGCCCGCTTATGGGCGCCGACCAGAGGGGTTCGATGATCATCCGCTTCCCCCGCACGTCTTGGTTGCTCGCCGTGTTCGTCGCTGGCGCGGTCGCCCTCACCGGCTGCTCGGGGCCGCTTCGGCGCTCCGCGGCAGGCCCGGCAGAGCCCGCCAGCACCGCGACGGCTTCTACGCCGGCCGCTGTCCCGGTCGGATCGTCGGTACGGTCGATCAACGTCGGCGGCGCCACCCGCGCCTACCGGCTGTACCGGCCGCCGACTCTGCCCGCGCGGGCGCCGCTCGTCGTCATGATCCACGGCGGTTTCGGTGGCGCGGAGCAGGCCGAGAACTCCTACGGCTGGGACGCCGAGGCCGACCGCGGCCATTTTCTCGTCGCCTATCCCGAAGGGCAGAACCATGCCTGGTCCGTCGGCGGCGGTTGTTGCGGAAAGCCCGGTGCGACCGGCGTGGATGATGTCGCCTTCATCACTGGCATGGTAGCCGCCATCCAAGCCGCCGTACCGGTCGACACCGCCCGTATCTACGCCACCGGAATCTCCAACGGCGGCATGATGGACTACCGGTTGGCCTGCGACACCACCATTTTCGCCGCGATCGGACCCGATTCGGCGACCCTGCTCGGCACCTGCCCCGCACCGCGGCCAATCTCCGTCATCGCCATTCACGGCACCGCGGACCACACCGTACGCTACTACGGCGGCGAGGGTGACGGGGTCGCAAAAATCAACGGACCGGCCGTCCCGTTCGTGAACGCGATGTGGCGTACCGCCGATCATTGTGCCACCCCGGCCACAACCACTACGGAAAGCGTCACCACCTTTATCGCCACCTGCCCGCAGGGACGGGCCGTGGAACTGGTCACCATTGCCGGCGCGGGCCACCAGTGGCCCGGCGGTGCCCGCCACCCGACGGCCGAGCGAATCCTGCATCTCGACCCGCCGTCAACCGCCCTGAATGCCACCGCGACCATCTGGGCCTTCTTCACCCATCAGGCAAGGTGAACCGCACGCCGGCGGGACTCTCGTTCTCCTCGTCCGCGGCGCTGCTGTGGCGGGCGGGCCCTGACCCGGCTGGATCTGCCCGTCGTGACCCGCACCGAGGCGGCCGTCGCCCGGGCGACGGCTCGATGTGCGCTGACCCGGGCGCTGGCCGCCTGACGGCCGCGTGGCCCGCCCCACCGGGAGCAGATGATCCTCGTCGTCATACACTGCCCTGCGCGATCAGCAGGTGGCGTGTACCGGTGCGGAAGGGTCCATGTGAACGTCCTGGAAGCGGTGTTTCTCGGCGCGGTCGAGGGGCTGACGGAATTTCTGCCGGTGTCCAGCACCGGACATCTGACAATTTTGGAGAAGCTGCTCGGCCACGACATCGACGACCCGGACATCACCGCTTTCACCGCGATCATCCAGGTCGGTGCGGTCTTCGCCACCCTGCTTTACTTCCGGCATGATTTCCGGCGCCTTCTGGCGGCGTGGGGCCGCGGTGTGCGCGATCCCGCCTGGCGGGAGCAYCCGGATTACCGGTTCGGCTGGGCCGTCATTCTCGGATCGATTCCCATCGGCCTGGTCGGGGTGGCCTTCAAGGATCAGATCGAGACCACGCTACGCAGCCTGTGGTTCGTCGGCGGTGCGCTGATCCTCTGGAGCGGGGTGATGGGGTACGCGGACCACGTCGGTACCCAGAAACGTCACGAGGAGGACGTGACGTSGAAGGACACCCTGGTGATCGGCATCGTGCAGTGCATGGCGCTGATCCCGGGTATCTCGCGATCCGGGGCGACCATGTCGGCGGGGTTGCTGCGTGGCCTGGACCGGGTGGCGGTGACCCGGCTGTCCTTCTTCCTGTCCATCCCGGCCCTGATGGCGGCCGCGGCGCTGCAGGTCCTCACGAAGTCCGACGACATCGCCGACGGGGTGGGCTGGCCGGCGACGATCATCGCGACCGTGGTCAGCTTTGCCGTCGCCTACGTCGCGATCGCCTGGCTGTTGAAGTTCATTGCCAGACACAGCTACAGCGTTTTCATCGGTTACCGGCTGGCGCTCGGTGCCACCGTGCTCTTCCTCGTGGCCACTGGGATCGTCTCGGCGACCTGAGCCGGCGACCTGAGCCGGCGACCATCTTCGTCCGGCTCCCGCGGGGCGGCTCGACCACGTAAGTTTCAATCCACCGTCTTGCGGGTTCGTGGTTGTCCCCACGGGATGGGGAGACCGCCGGCCGCGCGGCCACGGAGGAAGGACTGTGATGCGGGATCTGCGTTCGCTGCCCAAGGGCCATCTGCATCTGCATTTCGAGCTGGGGATGCGGCCGTCGACACTGGCCGACCTGGCCGCCGCCGCGGGCGTTCCGACTCCCCGCACCACGGGGTTTACCGAGTTCGGGGGCTTCAGCGAAGTGATCGCCGGCATCCTGCCGGTCTTCCGCCGGCCCGAGGACTTCGAACGTCTCGTCGACGAAATGATCATCGATGCCGCGGATGAGGGCGTCACCTACCTCGAACCCAGCTTCTGGCCGTACGTTCATCTAGGCGTCTTCGGGAGCGCGGAGGCCGCCTGGGAGACGGTGCTGGCCCGATCGGATCAGGTCGGCGCGCGGTACGGGGTGACCGTCCGCTGGATGGCGGCCGTCGACCGGGTCTTCGACTCCCCCGAACAGGCCGTCTCCGTGGCCCGGTTGGYCCTGCGTTACRCCGATCGGGGCATCGTCGGMCTAGGGCTGCACAACGACGAGAACGGCTGGCCGCCGGAGCCGTTCATGGCGGCGTTCCGGATCGCGCGCGACGGCGGGTTGCTCTCGACCCCCCACGCCGGGGAACTCGACGGTCCCGCGTCGGTGCGTGGCRCCATCGAGACCCTGGATGCCGATCGTCTCCAGCACGGTATCCGCGCCATGGAGGATCCCCGACTCGTCGACACCCTCCTCGAACGAGGGACCTGCCTCGATGTCTGCCCGACGTCCAACCTGCTGCTCTCGGTCGTCCCGTCGATGGCCGAACATCCGCTTCCGGCCCTGCTGCGGGCCGGGGTGCGATGCTCGATCAACGCCGACGACCCGCTGCTGTTCGGGCCCACCTGTCTGGAGGAGTACGAGCTGTGCCGATCGGCGCTGGGCCTGACCGACGAGGAACTGGCCGCCTGCGCCCGCAGCTCGGTGGAATCCGGAGYCGCGCCGATCGAGGTGCGGACGGCGGCCCTCGCCGGCATCGATGCGTGGCTCGCCGACGCGGGATGTCTCGACGGCCGGTGACGCTCCGACGGCCGGTGACGCTCCGATGACGGGGGTACCGTCCCCCCACCGGCCCGCGCGGGTGGTCCTCGCACCCGACTCGTTCAAGGGATCGGCGACCGCGGCCGAGGTGGTCGCGGCGCTGGGCGCGGGCTGGCGCTCCGAGCGGCCCCGCGATCAGGTCGTGGGAGTACCGATCGCCGACGGTGGCGAGGGCACCCTCGACGTCTTCGCCGTCGGCGTACCCGGGTCGGAGCGGCACCCGGCACGGGTGACTGGTCCGGACGGGCGGGGCCACGACGCCGAATGGCTGTCGCTGCCCGATGGCACCGCAGTGATCGAACTGGCGAGGGCGAGCGGGTTGCCGCTGATGCGGGAACTCGATCCGTTGGGCGCGCAGACCGTGGGCCTCGGCGAGTTGGTCGCCGCCGCGATCGACGCCGGAGTCGACCGCGTTCTCATCACTTTGGGCGGTTCCGCCTCGACCGACGGTGGTACCGGTGCCCTCGCCGCGTTGGGTGCCCGGTTCCTCGACGCGGCCGGCCGGCCGTTGGCCGTCGGCGGCGGCGCCCTCACGTCGCTCGCGCACATCGATCTGACCGGGTTGCGGCCGGCGCCGGCCGGGGGAGCGTACTGTCTCGTCGACGTCGACGCGCCCCTGCTGGKCCCTGCCGGCGCCGCCGCCGTATTCGGGCCGCAGAAGGGTGCCGGACCCGCGGACATCACCCGGCTGGAGGAGGGGCTGCGCCGGCTCGCCCACCTGTTGGATGGTGCTCCCGACGCCGCGGGAGCCGGGGCTGCCGGCGGCACCGCCTACGGCCTCGCCGCGGCCTGGGGAGCCGAGGTGGTCCCCGGCCTGCCGACGATCATCCAGGCGGCGGGCCTGCCGGCGGCCCTTGCCGGCGCCGACTGGGTGGTGACCGGCGAGGGCAGGTTCGACCGCACCTCGTTGTCCGGCAAGGTGGTCGGCGGAGTCCTCGCGCTGGCGCGGGACGCCGAGGTGCCCGTGCTCCTGGTGGCTGGGCGGGTTGACGCCCCCCGACCGGAGGGGGTCCGGGCCGAGATCGCCCTCGTCGATCTCGCCGGGGGGCCGGCCATGGCGATGGCCGAGCCGCTCCGGTGGCTGCGGAGGGCCGGCGCCGAGCTGGYCCGCCGGGTCACGACCGCCCGGTGAGCGGGAGCGCCCGGTGCGGGGGAGCGGCCGGGCCCGGTCTGTGGGTCAGACCCGGCGGTTCATCCCGGTGAGGAGGTAACCGATCTTACGCCAGGTGTTGGGCCCGCAGACCCCGTCGTCCGGGATGCGGCCGAACCACGGCGCGGCGTAGCGCTGTAGGGAGGCCACCCGGGCAGTGGTCCGTGGCCCGTACACGCCATCCGGCGTTATCCGGTTGGGATCACCGGTGGGGGCCTCATGGCCAAAGATGATGTTCAGGGCGTTCTGGAGCTCCACGACGTCCRGACCACGCGATCCCTCCCGCAGGGTCGGACGGTCGTCGTAACGGTGCCGGGGATCGGCGGCTGCGCCGACTCCGTTATGCCGCGCGGCGGCGAGGATGTCCCGGCGTCGGTTGGCCCGGATGTCACCCGGGCAATTGTGGCCCCCCCACGCCTGGCCGCCCATCCGGTGGGTACCGATACCGTAACCGGCGGGAGAGTCGGTGATCTCTTCCTGCCATCCGAACTCCCGCATCCCMCACTGAAAGAGCTCGCCGAGCCGGATGATTTGTAGGGGTGTGTAGTCCTCGGTCTCGTACCCTTCGCATTCGCAGGAGATCCAGTATGGATTTCCTGCCGCCTGGGCCCAGGCCCTCCGGTCGAAAGGAACGTACTGCTCGAAGTCGCCGCTCCTCGACAGCCACAGGTGTGAGCTGACCTGGCTGGCGGGGTTGTYGAACCAGCCRAACAGGGAGCCRCCGCCCACCTGGACGTGCGGGATGAGGCCTCGGGTGGGTTGGATCATCACTCCGGTCGTGTTCCGCACCGGACGGAAGCGGGCCGGCGGGTACAAGGTCGGTGCCATCGCTACCGGCTCTCCTTCCCACGTGTGTCGCCGCGACAGATCCTCGTCTGGGAAATCACGATTCCGGGCCGCTTCCTGTTCATGGGGTCATCAGGTCGGTTGACCGCTACAGTCATAGTTTCCAGCCGGAGTACCAGCATGGCCATAGTGCCGGGCTGCTGCGGAGAGGTCCGCATCGKGGCGGTATGCCCGGACATATGGTGAGTGGAAMCCCTCCCGCTGGATCCCTGACAGGGGCCCGACCCGGTTCGGTGGTGCGCCCCAGRCACGGACAGCCGACGCCGCCGCGAGCCGCCATCCCTTCGACGCCTCGTCAACCCTCGGTATCGAGGGGCATACTGACTGTTTTTTGCGGATGTTTGCGGGAACCGCGGACCGGGCGGCGGAGCCCGTGTTTCGATGCCGCCTATATGGTTCTACCGCCTGTATCGTTCTAGCGCCTGTATCCTTCTACCGCATGATCGACCCGCAGCCGGGCTCGAGAAGGAKGCATTCAATGCGGTATGCCGTATCTTCCCCGCGACGAGTCGGACGGCCGTTATCCTCCGGAGCGCCGGGAGCACCGGAAGCGGCTGCGTCCGGAGGGTGTCGTCCCGCGCGGCGCGGTTCCCGGCGGGCGGGCCGGCGCGGCGGCGCGACCCGGACCACCCTGGCCACTCTGACCACCGCCGGGGCGACCCTCGCGGTGAGCGGCATCCTGGCTCTGGTGAACGCGGGCGCCGCGCAGGCCGGTGGAGCGACCTGGGCGAGCTGCCCGGGCGGGCAGGCGACGGAGGTCGGTGTGCCGGCGGCGGCCGGAGAGCCGAACAGACCCGCGACGTATCTCGACGCCGGTTTCTACGTCCATGTCGCCTCGTTGTGGCCGCCGGCCACGGCATCGCTGTGCCGGACCGGTCCCGGCCGGGGTGAGGAGGCCGGCGAGCCGATCTTCAGGTTCGGGCACCTGAGCTGCCCCGGCGGCGACGCGACCTTCGGTGTGCGCAGGCCCGCGGTACCGGACCGGGCGAGCGCCGACGTCCCGTCGGCGACCTGGGGGACCTACCTGCCGGCCGGCTGGTACAGCCTGGACGACCTGAGCGACCCGTCGTGGACGTCGGTTTGCTGGTCGTCCAGGAGACGCTGACCGATCCCGGCCGGCGAAGCGCCGATTCAGGTCGAAGCGCCGAATCCGGTGGATCGGATTAATCGGATTAACCGGAATCGGCGCGAGAGGACCGGACCGATCAGTAGCGGTAGTGGTCGGCCTTGTACGGACCCTCGACGGGCACGCCGATGTAGTCCGCCTGCTGCTTGGTCAGCTGGGTGAGCCTCACGCCCAGCGCGTCGAGGTGCAGCCGGGCGACCTTCTCGTCGAGGTGCTTGGGCAGCACDTATACCCCGACGGGGTAGTTTTCGGTCTTCGTGAACAGCTCGATCTGYGCGATCACCTGGTTGGTGAAGCTGTTCGACATCACGAAGCTCGGATGTCCGGTGGCGCAACCGAGGTTCATCAGCCGGCCCTCGGCCAACACGATGATCGAGTGGCCGTCCGGGAACACCCACTCGTCGACCTGCGGCTTGATGTTGATCTTCTCGATGCCGGGGGTCCTGGCCAGGCCGGCCATGTCGATCTCGTTGTCGAAGTGCCCGATGTTCGACACGATCGCCTGGTGCTTCATCGCAGCCATGTGCTCGGCATGGATGATGTTGAAGTTGCCGGTCGTKGTGACGAAGATGTCCGCCGTCGCGACGACGTCCTCCAGGGTGGTGACCTGGAAACCGTCCATCGCGGCCTGCAGGGCGCAGATCGGGTCGATCTCGGTGACGATCACCCGGGCTCCCTGGCCGCGCAGCGCGTCCGCACAGCCCTTGCCGACGTCACCGTAGCCGCACACCACGGCGACCTTGCCGCCGATGAGCACGTCGGTGGCGCGGTTGAGACCGTCGATGACGGAGTGGCGGCAGCCGTACTTGTTGTCGAACTTCGACTTCGTCACCGAGTCGTTGACGTTGATCGCCGGGAATGCCAGCGTGCCGGCCTTCGCCATCTCATAGAGACGGTSCACGCCGGTCGTGGTCTCCTCGGTGACRCCCTTGATGTTCTTCGCGGTCTCGGTCCACCGACCCGGCTTCTGCGCGATGGTGCGGCGCAGGGTCTCCAGGACGATCRCGTACTCCTCGCCGTCCGCGGCGTCCGTCGCGGGGACCGCGCCGGCCGCCTCGAACTGGGCGCCCTTGTGGACGAGCAGGGTCGCGTCGCCGCCGTCGTCGAGGATCATGTTCGGGGTGCCGCCGTCCGGCCAGGCCAGCGCYTGGTCCGTGCACCACCAGTACTCCTCGAGGGTCTCGCCCTTCCAGGCGAAGACCGGCACGCCCCGCGGGTCGTCCTTGCTGCCGTTCGGCCCGACGACGACGGCGGCGGCCGCGTGGTCCTGGGTGGAGAAGATGTTGCAGGAGACCCAACGGACGTCGGCGCCGAGCGCTACCAAGGTCTCGATCAGCACCGCGGTCTGAATTGTCATGTGCAGGGAGCCCATGATGCGGGCGCYCCTGAGGGGCTGGCTGGCCGCGTATTCCGCCCGGGTGGCCATGAGGCCGGGCATCTCGTGCTCGGCAAGCCGGATCTCCTTGCGGCCGAACTCGGCCAGTGCGAGATCCGMGACCTTGAACTCGAAACTCATGCCCTCTCCTTCGACGCTCGGGCGGCTGCCGAGCCTATACGGCGGATGTCTCGTCCCGGTTTCCACCCGCCATCGGCCGCGGCCGTGATGCGCCGGCCTTGGAACGGGTTTCTTGAGCGTCCCACATGTCGCCGTGTTGACGAAGACCCGGTCCGGTTCTGTCGACCGCCGGGCCCGGGTCGTCCTGGCGCGGCTRGTGCACCCAGCCGCGTTCGTCCGCCCAGATCAACAGGGGTGGGAGGACGACCAGCGCGGACAGCAGGGCGATGGCGACGTTGAGGGCGACCAGCAGACCGAAGTCACGCAGCAGCGGTAGGGAGCTGAAGGCCAGGACGGCGACCCCGATCACGGCGGYGAGCGCGGAGACCACGAAGGCGCGTCCGGTGCGGGCCGCGGTCTGGTCGACGGCCTCCTTCGGCGTCAGGCCGCGTCGACGCTCTTCCAGGTGGCGAAGCACGAGCAGGGTGGTGAACTCGCTGCCCAGCGCGATGACGAGCGGGCCGCCGACCGCGGTGAGCGGGCTGAGATCGACGCCGACCAGCCAGGCGATCATGGAGCTGAGCCCGACCGCGATCAGCACCGGCACCAGCGACAGGACCGCCCGGACGATGCTGCGGTRCCAGACCAGCAGCATGAGCAGGACGCCGACCAGCGCGAAGYAGGTCAGCTGGGTCCGGTTCTTCGTGAAGTTCTCCAGCAGCCCGGTGCCGACCACGACGAGGCCCGACGGGGTGGCGCGTACCCCTTGCGGCGGATGGACCGTGTCCCGGATGTCGTCGACGATTGCGGCCTGCCGTTCCAACGAGCCCGATCCGGTACGGAAGACGAGGTTGAGCGCGTTGTGGGCCAGGTTCACCGTGGCGCGCTGGAGGTCGGGCGGTGCCGCGGCGTAGCCGAGCCGGACGTCCTGACCCGTCGGCAGGACGACCGTCGTGTTCGGCACCTCCATCATGAAGCTGATGGTCGTGACGAGGCTCGACGCGGTCAGCAGGTCGGCCGGGTCCTTCGCGAGCCGGGTGTTCGCGAACTCGGCGAGGAAGGCGACGGTGGCGTCGTCGAAGACGTTCGGTGACTGGACGTAGATGCCCAGCTCGCTGGCGGATCCGGTGCTCGCGCGCAGCGTGTTGATGTTCTTGATGACCTGACCCTGCTGGTCGACCCATTTCTCCGGATCGGTCTGGATCTTCAGTGTGCCGTCGGTGACGATCCCGACGGCGAAGACCGCGACGGACACGGCGACGAGCGGGAGCGCGGTGATCCGTGGCAGGGACCCCAGGGTGATCACCGTCCGACCCAGCGGGCCGTGGGTGTAGTCCTTCGGGGGGGTCGGCCGGCGACGTTCCCGCAGGCCCAACGAGGCGGTGAGGAACAGGATCGTGGCGATGACGATCACCGGCAGGCCCAGGGCGAGCAGCGTGCCGAAGTCCCGGATCATCGGGACGTCGCTGAACTCCAGCGCGAGGAAGGACAGCACCGCGGCGACGGTGGCGACACTCAGCGCGGGCAGCAGCCCGGCCAGGGCCGCGGTGACGGGATGGCCGGCCCGGGCCAGTTGGGCCTCCTCCTCCACCCGGCTGTGGAGCTGGACGGCGAAGTCGATGCCGACGCCGAGCAGCACCGGCAGACCGGAGATGGTCACCACCGACAGCGGGACACCCGCGTAGCCGGCGAGGCCGAACGCCCAGATGAGGCCGACGGCGACGACGCCGAGCGGGAGCAGCCGCCAGCGCACCGCGAAGGCGACGAGCAGCAGGCCGGCCATCAGTGCCAGGGAGATGCCCCCGAGGGTGACGAACCCGCCGCGCAGGTAGTCGTTGAGGTCGCGCAGCAGCGCGGGCGCCCCGGTCGACATCGTTGTCGCATTATCGAACATGCGTTCGGACGCGGCCTTCTCGGCCAGGGTCGCGGCCTGGCCCTCGGTCGTGAGGGAGGCGTTGCCCCGCAGTCGGGTGACCATCTGGCTGGTGGATTCGGTCGGGAAGAACGGCTTGATCGACYTACGGATGGCACCCGTGTTGTCGCGGAGCAGGAAGGAGACCCAGGCCGGGTTGTCGTAGACCCGCTCGGCCACCGGGATCGCCTGCATCCGCCGCAGTGTCGTGACGGAGTCGGCGAGGCGCYGCTGGGCGGAGACCGGATCCGGATCGCGGCGCTGGGCACCGAGCAGGATCTTCCCGGCGGGGCTGTTGACGGGATTGCCGTCCGGGCTCGTGACCAGGTTGTTCGTGAACTCCAGCGCCGTGAGCGGGGTGATCACCGATTCGATCCGGTCATCGGCGTCGAGGCTGGCCTGCAACTCCCGGAACTGGCTGATGTTGCGCTTGGTGAATAGGTCCTCGAGTCGTTCGCCCTTGTCCAGGGTGAACAGCGTGACCATCGCCTGGCCGCCGAAGAGGGACTGGTAGGCGACGTTGTCCCGGGCGACCTGGGAGTCGGGGTTCAGATAGTTGTCCTGGCCGGTGGTGAATTCCAGCCGGGTGGTTCCGAACCCCAGGGCGGCGGTGACGAGCAGCGCCACGACGGCGACGATGCCCGAGCGCCGACTGACCGTACTGACCATACGGGCGAGTGCCGCCGATGGCCCGGACCGGCGGTCCGGGCCCGACCCGTGCTCCGGTTCCGAGGTGCGGCCTGGCTCCGACCGGTGTTCGGGCCGGCCGGGATGATCGGCTGGATCGTCGGTGGAGGGGGAAGGCGTCGACATCGGTCACGCTCCGGAGTTATCCGCGTTGCCTCCGGATCGACGCGCGTTACCTGTCGGTCCGACGGCTGTGTCCCTGCTGTATAGCGCAGCAGGTCACACCGCCTGAAGGCCCCGGGGCAGCCGATTTCGCCGGAAAATGTTTCAGGCGATCAACACGCCCCGGGCCTGGCTCCCCGGGCTCGGCTACCGTCGCCATCCTCTCCGGGGTCGGACGTGCCCGGGGTCAGACGCCCGCGGACTCCCGTGACGGTCGGAGTTCGACGAGCGAGTCGTAGCTCGGGAAGAAGAGTCCCTCGTGCCCGTCATCCCAACGCACGACGAACGGCGGGCCTCCGTCCTCGCCGCGTACCTCGACCACGGTCCCGTGTCGTTCCGGGCTGCCCACCGTGCGGCCGTGGACGACGAACCTCTCTCCGACGGATGCGAACATCATGATGGTCGACCTCCCTGCCGGGCGATCCGGTCTGCTCTGCTTGGATGCTCYGGTGACCGATCGCATGCGCGTGCTCTTTCTGCCTAGCACGGAGCGTCGGTCGCGGCAGACCCGAAGCCCGAAAGGTCGMGAACTCCCGGTTCAGGACAGCCGCTCGACGACCAGYGCCATGCCCTGCCCGCCGCCGACGCACATTGTCTCCAGGCCGATGGTCGTGTCGGTGGTGCGTAGTCCGTTCAGCAGGGTGGTGAGTAGCCGGGCGCCGGTCATCCCGAACGGGTGACCGAGCGCGATCGCGCCACCGTGCACATTCAGCTTCGCGACGTCGAGCCCGAGCGCCCGGTAGGTCGGGATGACCTGCGCCGCGAACGCCTCGTTCAGCTCTACCAGGTCGACGTCGTCGATCGTCATCCCCGCCCGGGCCAGGGCCCGCCGGGACGCCTCCACCGGGGCCAGGCCCATGATCTCCGGTGACAGTGCGCTGACGCCGGTGGAGACGATCCGGGCCAGCGGGGTGATGCCGAGCTCGCGGGCCCTGGTGTCGCTCATGACGATGACCGCGGCGGCTCCGTCGTTGAGCGGGCAGGCGTTGCCGGCCGTGACGGTACCGTCCGGGCGGAACACCGGCCTGAGAGCGGCCAGCGCCCGCATCGTGGTTCCCGGCCGGGGACTGTCGTCGCTGTCGATCACCCCGCCGTCGGGCAGCGGCACCGGAATGATCTCCCGCTTGAAGAAGCCGTCCGCGACGGCCCGCTCCGTCAGGTTCTGCGAGCGGCAGGCGTACTCGTCCTGTTCGAGGCGGCTCACACCCGCGAGCTGGGCCACGTTCTCGGCGGTCTGCCCCATGGCGATGTAGACGTCGGGCAGCTCGCCGGCCGCCCGGGGATTCGTCCAGGGCGCGGACCCCGCCTGGGCACGGGCCGCCGTACGGGCCTGGGCCTCGCAGTAGCGCGGGTTCTGGGTGTCCGGCAGGCTGTCGCTGTTGCCCCTGACGAAGCCGCTGACGACCTCCACCCCGGCGGCGATGAACGCGTCACCCTCTCCCGCGCGCACGGCGTGCGCAGCCATCCGCAGAGCCTGCAGGGAGGATGCGCAGTACCGGGAGACCGTCGTGCCGGGAACGGTGTCGAACCCGAGGCTGACGGCAACGACGCGGCTGATGTTGTGTCCCTGTTCGCCTCCGGGTAGCCCGCAACCGAGGATGAGATCGTCGATGTCGGCCGGGTTGAGGGYCGGAACCTGGTCCAGGGCTGYCCGGACGATGATGGCCGCGAGGTCGTCGGCCCGCATCCCCCGCAGCGAACCCTTGAACGCCCGCCCGATCGGTGATCGGGTTGCGGCGACGACAACGGCCTCGGTCACATGCCCTCCCAGTTCTCGGTGTTCTTGGTGTTCTTGGCGTTCTCGGTGTTCTTGGCGGCAGGGTCGCGGAGGCCGTGGTCCCTGCGGCCAAATGATCAAAACCCTAACGCGGACGAGCGCCCGCGGTCGCGGGTGGCCGAGCCGACGCGGCGAGGGGGACCCGTCGGGTTACGCTTTGATCATCCCGTCGCCAGCGAGCCGGATGGCGTGCCCGATGCGAGCAGACCTTGGTACACCCCGTGATGTCGCGGCCCTCGCCGCGGCCGCGGGCGAGCTGCGCGAGTGCGCCGCCCGGCTGCGCCGACTCGTCCCGGAGGTGGCCGGGGTGCTGGCCGGTGCGCGTGCCGCCGACACCCCGCGGGCATGGCGGTCACCGTGGCGGATCCGGTGCGCCGCCCGGCTGGACGACTGGCAGCGGGCGCTTGACGTCGGCGCCGGGGTGCTGCGCGATCGGGCCGGGCTGCTCGACTGGCTCGCCGAGCGGTACGACGAGCGTGCCCACGCCTTGCGCCTCGGTCTAGGCGCGGCTGCCGTGGTATCCGCCGACGAGCTCGCCCGGCTGCGCCGGTTCGACGCGTCCGGCGGCGTCGGGAACGACCCACGGGTGTGGATGCTGGCGCACGGACTGGCCACCGGTGGCGTCGAGGGCGATGCCGGGGGGAGGGAGGACCTGCCCGGGGCTATCGGAGGCTCCGGCGATGCCGGCGACGCTGGGGGCAGGCCCGCCGTGAAGGTCCCGATTGACGAAACCGTTCTGTTCGATCCGGTCCTGCTGGGCGTCCTGTCCGACCGCCTGCGGGCGGCGGGCGACCGGTCGGCCGCCCTGGCCCGAGCCGTCGCCGCGGACGGGGGACGGTTGAGCCGGCTGCCCGATCCGTTCGGCGGCGTGGACTGGTCCGATCCGCACTGCCTGTTCGGGGAGCGCAAACCGTCCGCTCCGGCTGGCCTGCTCGGTCTGGCTGGCTCGTCCGGACGGGACGACCCCGTCGGGTTCGGACTGCACGCGGTCGCTGTCGGAGCGCCGGCCATGGCGCGCGGCATCGACCGGCGGATGGCGCGTTTCGCCGCGGCCGAGCTGGTCGCCCGCATCGGCACGGATCCGGCGACGGTGACCGTCAATGATCTGACGGCGATCAGCGTTCGGCTGGCTGGCCTGTCCGCGGCGATGCGCCAGGCGGTCATCTCCCGGCTGCGCGGCCGGCCTCTGGCGGTCCTTGCCGCGGTGGCCGCCCGGGTGATCGAAAATCCGAGCCCCGGCATCCTTGGTTACCTGCCGGCGCTGGCCGACCTCACCGACGCCCTGATCGCCGGGGCCTCCTCGGCCATGATCGGAGACGTCCTGCTGGCCTTCCCATGGCTCGAACCCGGCTACCCTGTCGTCCGCGGACGCCCCGGCGAGGTCGTGGCGGTCGACCGCACCGGCGACCCGACGGTGCGTGACGGGATCAGCCCGAGCGATGTGGGGCAGGGCGGCGTCGCCGACTGCTACCTCGTCGCGGCGCTGATCGGCATCGCCCGCCAGGATCCCGGACTACTCGCGGAGCGGCTGCGGGCCAACCCCAACGGTACTGTCACGATCATCATGCACCCCCGCGGACCGGCCGGCGCCGGCGTGGGCGTCACCGTCACGGCCAGCCTGCCCGCTCGTCGGGTCCAGCCGCCGTACGGGCGATCGGAGGACGAGGCACCCGGGCCGCGGGCGCCGGGCACCTCCCGGTCGCGTGCGGCTGGGTACGAGGAGGTCGCGATGGACGGCGACGACGCGGCGGGACGGCCGGAGCTGTGGCCGGCGCTGTACGAGAAGGCCTACGCCCGGCTGCACGGCGGCTATCCCGCCATCGAATTCGGAAATGCGGCGACGGCCCTGCGGACGCTCACCGGGYGATCGGCGCACGTGTTCGCCGCCCACGAGGCGACCGTTCCCGCCCTCGGGGAGCTCCTCGCCGACGGCGAGGTGGTGATCGTGACCACCCGGCGTCGAACCCGGCCCGGCGGACTCGTCGCGGCGCACGCCTACACCCTGCTCGCCGTGGACGTGGCGCGCCGGCGGGTGCTGCTGCGTAATCCGTGGGATCCGGCGCCCGGGCAGAACAACGAGCGGTGGTACGCCTGGGACGGGATCCTCCCGGATACGCATGCGGTCGTGCACGGCCCGACCCGTTAACGGTCGGTGGCTGCCGCCCCGCTACCGCTGCCGAATGATCGCCACCGGGGTGGGGCAGTGAAGCATGCACTGGTGGCTGACCGATCCCAGCAGCAGCTCGGCGAAGCCGCCGTGACCGCGGGCGCCGACGACGACGAGATCGCACTCGCGACCCTTGACGATCAAGGCCTGGGTGGCCGAGGCGGGYAGCACCACGGCCCGTAGGTCCAGTCCGGCCGGCAGCTGGCCGCGGTCGCGGACGCCCGCGATGGACTCGTCGAGCACGGCCCGGGCCTGGTCCTCCAGGGCCTGGGTGATCTCCCCCGGTGCCTCGGCGAACGGCAACGGGATCGCCGCGAGCCAGGCGTGCACGGCGATCAGCGGAACCCCGCGCAGTGCGGCCTCCCCGGCGGCCCAGGCGAGGGCCGACAGTGCGTTGGGGGAGCCGTCCACACCCACGGCGATCGGTCGGGACGGTCGGGACGGTCGGGACGGTCGGGATGGTGCGCCGGCCGGGGTCGTGCCTTCGGCGGCGGTCGCGCCCGAGCCGGCGGTCGCGGCCTCGACGTCACCGCGGGCGATCACGATCGGAACCGTGGCGTGTACGGCGACGGAGGCACTGACCGACCCGATCCGCAGCCGGTGCAGCAGCCCCTGCCCCCGGGCGCCGACCACGATCATGCGGGCGTCGCGGCCGACCGTCAGCAGGGCCTCCGCACCCGGCAGGTCCACGGCCTGCTCCGTTACGGAGACGATCGATCCCGGTGGCGTGACCGCCGTCACGGTTTCGTGCAGCGTCCGCTCGGCCGCCTGCGCCAGGCCGGCACGCATCCCGGGCTGGGCCGGACCACGGGCGAAGCCGATCACGGCTTGGATGCCGCACCCCTRCCACTCCGCCTCGGTGAACGCCCAGCGCAGCGCCGTGTGGGAGCCCTCGGAACCATCGACCCCGACCACGATGTCGGCCATCGTCCGCCTCCTTCGAAGCCCGGTCCGGGATACCCGGCTGGTCGGCCGGGAACCCCGTCCGCCCGCGGGGGAGGCCAACGYGGGGGAGGCCAACGTGGAGTGGAGCTGCCCGCCGATCAACAGCTTCCGGTGTTGTTTTCGTGTGTTCGGGCCAGGTGAACCCTACGTTGGACCATCCTTCCCACCCGTCGGCGTGATCCATGGTGAGAAGTGGTGAATGGTTGGGTCACCGGTCCCCGGTAACCCCGTCGTCGGACCGGAAGCCACTGGGCGCCAGCCGCTCCCCTGCCGTGATCGATCGATAAGACGACGAGGTACGACAATGGAGGTCCACGATCTCTGTTGTCGGTGACGGTGGTTGGCGTCCGTTGTGTGGCGGCGGGTCGATCGGGCGAGGTGGCTGTTCCCGTCCGGCCTCGCCGGGCAAGGACGAAGAATGCCGTGACCGGGYGGTCCGGTTTCTCCCGGTGTTCCGGTTCCCGGCGATTTTTCTTGTGCGCCGAGTCCCGTCGTAGTTCCGGATACCGGTKGGCCGGTTCAACCGGTGAGCGCGCCCGGACTTTCCTCCGCACGTGCCGTGGGCAGGATGTACTCGGGCGCGGTCACCGTGGCGGCCATCCCTCCGGCCATCCCTCCGGCGAGGTGCGGGGGGATCCTCCACGCCGCCGAGTCCTCCTCCCCGGGGATGCAGTCCCGCCGGGTGACGCGGTAATAAGGAATTGAATATGACGGATTAAAAATCGATTTCTGGTGTCACCCGATGAGGTTGAAGGCAGGGAGAAGAACTGCTCGGGAGGTCTTTCCGGATGGCCCGGTGTGGCCTTTTCGTGGCCGCCGGCCCCATCTTTTGCTTTGCGTCAGTCGCGCGATGTTTGATGCGTCTGTCGCACCACGAGTCCCCAACGAGGGTGATGAAGTCATGTCCTCTTCATGTGAATGTGGTKGCCCTCCCCAGGAGCCTCCCCTCCAGGCACGGAGTACCGTGCCTGGACAGACGTTGACCGGTCCCCGACCCACCGAACCCGTTCAGGTCGGCATGATCCCCGGGCAACCCGCCCCGGTCCGCTCGGGCGGGCGCAGTCCGTCAGCTTCGAGTGACCCCGCCGAGGAAGGGAGGCATGTGGCGTCGGCCGTGACCCAGCTTGCCCTCCCCGGTGCTCTGGTTCTGGTCCGTGCGCAGGAGCCGGGCACGCTGGTGTCCGATCGCGGGGGATGGCAGCGGGCGGTGCTGCGGGCGGCCCTGCCGTCGGCGGCGAAGCTGGTCGCGTTGACGCTGGCGAGCCACGTCGCCGAGGTTCCGCCGGCGGCGCCCGCCGGTGCCGCGGTGAGCGCCCCCGGCCTGGTCACCCTGGTCGCGGAGACCGGTTACAGCCGGACCCACGTGCAGCGCCAGATCACCAGGCTGCGCAACCAGGGCTGGTTGGCGACGGTGGCCCGGCCTGCGGCTGGCAGGACGACGCGGTTAGCCCTGAGCATCCCCGAGGCCGCCGTACGGGCAGGCGAGGTCCGCCTGGTCGAGGCCGACGTCGCATCCTCGCCGGCGGCTCCGGCGTCCGCGGCTCCGGCGTCCGCGGCTCCGGCGTCCGCGGCTCCGGCGTCCGCGGCTCCGGCGTCCGCGGCTCCGGCGTCCGCGGAGGCCGGCTCGGCAACCGCCGCCTCGGCCGCGCCCGCTCGTCGGCGCCGCGGCGGTCGCCGTGGCCGGATCGGCCTGCGGACGGCGTCTGCGGTCGGCCGTCGTCCCCGGGCGATGGCGTCCGTGGCGGGCGATGGCTCGCCTGGTGCCGCCAGCCCGGCGGTCAACCTCGCCCCCTCGAGGGGCGCCGACCGCCCGGACAGCGCCGGTTCGGATGATCCGGACACCGCCGGTTCGGATGATCCGGACACCGCCCGTTCGGATGATCCGGACACCGCCCGTTCAGACCAGCCGGAGCCGGGTGACGCCCGAGCGGACGGCGACCCCCAACCGGCTCCGGCCGTGGGCACCGTCGATCCCGCCACCCGCGGGGCCGTGACGGACGAGCCACACGTCCTGACGGACGAGACCGCTGGGGCAGCGGACGCGTCGACTCCCGAACCGGAGCGGGGCGCCCCGACAGTCCCGTTGCCCCCTCCGCCRCCCGAGCCGATGACCCTGGCCGCCAGCCAGGTGATCACGGTCCTCGCGAACGCGATGCGGCGCCCGACGTCCGACTACCTGGCTATCTACCAGAAACTGCGGGTGATCCTGGAGGAGGACAGCTGGGAACCGGTTGAACTGGCCCTGCATCTAGTGCACATCATCACGACCGGTGTCCTGGTCGGGGATGGCGACGAGATCGACAATCTGTCCTGGCGACTCGATCGCCTGCCCAGGGCGTCCGCCGACTGCAACTGCCGCGCCTGCCTGGAGAACCGGGGGATCAGGACCGGACCGACGCCGGGTTCCACCGTCCCGAACCAGGGGCGCGGGCGCTACACCCGCACCGCGAAGGAGAGGGGACCCGCGCCCGGACGCCCAGGATGGGAGGCCTACGGGTCCCGAGCCGCCCGCCCGGAATCCGAGGCGCCGCCCGTGTCGATCCCGCGGCCACCGCTGGAGGCTATCGAGGAGGCCGCTCGCGCGGGACGTGCGCATGCCCAGATGGCGAGCCAGTCGGCGGCTGACGGCGCGGCCTGAGCCGGTCGACCTGTGGTCCGGGTCGCTCGCCGCGGCGAGCGGCGGCGGGCCGCGGATGGTGACGGTCAGTGGCGGATGGTGTTGCATAGTCCCAGCGACAGCCCATCATGGGAAGTCATGGTGACTTCGGTGGACGACACCCGTGGCTGATTCCGGGTCGGACGGCGGCTATGACGCCGACGTGATCGTGATCGGGAGCGGGTTCGGCGGCAGCGTCAGCGCGCTACGGCTCGCGGAGAAGGGCCATCGTGTCCTCGTGCTGGAGGCCGGTCGCCGGTTCACCCCGGACACGCTGCCGAAGAACAGCTGGCACGTTCGCCGGTATCTGTGGATGCCGCGGTTGGGCTGCCACGGTATCCAGAAGATCACCTGGTTGGGTCGGGTCGTGGTGCTGTCCGGAACGGCGGTCGGTGGCGGCTCGGTCGTCTACGCGAACACGCTGTACCGCCCGCTCGACGCCTTCTATACCGACCCGCAGTGGCGGGACATCACCGACTGGCGCCGTGAGCTGGAGCCGTTCTTCGACCAGGCCGAACGCATGCTCGGGGTGAATCCCAACCCGACGACGACGTACTCCGACGAGGTGTTCCGCACGGTCGCCGAGGAGATGCGGGTCGGGTCCACCTTCGCGGCGGCGCCGGTCGGTGTCTTCTTCGGCCGCGACGGCAGCCGGGAACCCRGCGTGCGTGTCCCTGACCCGTACTTCGGCGGCGCCGGCCCGGCTCGGACGGGATGCGTAGAGTGCGGGGAGTGCATGAGCGGCTGCCGTCGAGGGGCCAAGAACACCCTCGACTGTAACTACCTGTACCTGGCCGAGCGGGCCGGTGTGCGGGTAGTCCCGGACACCACGGTCACGGCTGTCCGGCCACGCTCGACCGGCGGGTATGAGCTCGACATGGTCCGGACGGGGGGTCTCGTCCGGCGTCGGCGACGTACCCTCACCGCGGAGCAGGTCGTGTTCGCCGYCGGCACCCTGGGCACCCAGCGGCTGCTGCTGGCGATGAAACAGAGCGGTGACCTGCCGGCGTTGTCCGACCGGCTCGGTCATCTCACMCGGACGAACTCCGAGGCGATCCTGGGCGCATCCAGGCTGCGCCCCGATCAGCGGATCGCCCGGGGAGTCGCGATCACCTCGTCCTTCCACCCCGACGAGCACACCCACATCGAACCCGTGCGCTACGGCCGGGGGAGCAACCTGATGGCACTGATCAGCGCGTCGATGACCGACGGCGGCGGGCGGGTGCCGCGCTGGCTGAAATACCTGCGTCAGGTCGTGCTCCACCCACATCAGGCGCTGGCGTCGTCACTGCCCTGGCGATGGTCCGAGCGGACCATCATTGCGCTGGTCATGCAGTCGTGGGACAACTCGTTGATCGTCTYCCTGCGCCGTGGGCCGTTCGGTCTCGGCTGGCTGACGAGTCGGCAGGGACACGGTGAGCCGAACCCCTCCTGGATCCCGGAGGGCAACGATGCCGCCCGCCGGATCGCGGMCAGGATGGGCGGCTACCCCGGCGGGTCGATCGGCGAGATCGCCAACATCCCGCTGACCGCGCACATCCTCGGCGGGGCCCCCATCGGCACGGATCCCACCACCGGAGTGATCGATCCCTACCACCGGGTCTTCGGATACGAGGGGCTGCACGTCGTCGACGGCGCCGCGGTCTCGGCGAACCTCGGCGCGAACCCGTCGTTGACCATCACTGCGCAGGCCGAACGGGCGATGTCCTTCTGGCCGAACAAGGGGGAACCCGACCCGCGCCCACCTCTCGGGGCGGCCTACCGGCCGGTTGCGCCGAGAGCACCGGCGCACCCCGCCGTCCCAGCCGGCGCTCCCGGGACCTACCGCGTGGTCGGCCCGGTCGGCCCGGTCGGACCGGTCGCGGGGACGAGGTGACCGGTTGCCGGATGCTGGCCACGAGCTGCCGGGATGCGGGTGCGTCCGGCAGCCACGCTTTGCCCGGCACGTCGATCGCCGGCACGTCGATCGCCGGCACGTGATCTCAGCGCCGCCGGCTGGGCGCACCGCGCGACGGGTCGACGCCGGGCAACTCCTCGAAGTCAGGGGTCGCCGAGGCGGACAGGCCTTCGTCGAAGGCGCCCCGGGTATCAGTGCCGGCGGGGGATGCGGTGGTGCCGGCGGGGGATGCGGTGGCGGTGGTGTCAAGCGGCACGGGTTCGGCGGTGGTGGCCGGGCTTTCCTCCGCCTGGGCCAGGTACCGCCGCACCGCGGCGGTCCCCGCCGCACCCGCGCCGACGAGGGCGAGCGTGAGGAACTCCCGCCGCCGACGGCGGTGCACCCTCGCGAGCTTGGACTCGGCCTTCGCCAGCCGCTTTTCCAGGATCTCCTGGGCTTTGTCGGCCTGCAGGCGCGCCTTGGCCTCGCGCTGCACCGCGCGCCGGGAGCGATGCTTCTCCGCCCGCAGTTCGGCGGCGGCCCGGGCGCGTTCGGCGGCGAGCTCGGCATGCGCCCGGGCCTTCTCGATCCGCCTGGCGGTCCGACCGGACACGGCGGTGGCTTTGCCGACGGCCCGGCCCGCGGYCTTCCCGGCCGCCTTCTGGGCCGACGCACCGGTCTTGGTGGCCGTGCTGGAGGCGTCGGAGATCCGGTGCGCCACGCTGGCGCCCACATCCCTGGTGGCCGACGCGGCCGAGCCGGCCGTACCCCCGGCCTTGCTCGCCGCCTTGTGAGCGACCGTGCCGGCGCGGTCGGCGGCGCTCTTCGCGGTGTCGGACARCCCGCTAACCGGCACCGTGTCGGCGACATGTKACAGTCTGTCCTTCAATATCGTACTCATGGTGCCCTCTCGTTGAGCCGATGGTCGAGGCGTCCGACCATCGAACTGGTGGTGTGCCCAGGTATCGGTGTGGTCAAGATCTGTGAAGTGTGCCGTACCCCGTCGRCGGGCTTCTCCAACGCGTTAACCCTCCGTAGCGTGTCACTAATACTTGGGTGACATGTCTGGGCTGTGCCCTTGGGAAGGTGTACCCGGTGYGAACCTCGGTGATGGAATYCCCCCGCGGCGCCCGGCGCATACGATCGAGACCCATCCGGACGCCGGCTGACCAGACACCCGCAGAGATCGATCTGAAGAGAAGAGAGGCTCATGGCCGAGGAGCTGTACGCGACGCTGCGGACGACTCAGGGGGACATCGAGATCCGCTTGTTCCCCGACCACGCTCCCAAGACGGTGCGGAACTTCGTCGGCCTCGCGACCGGCACGCAGGAGTGGACGGACCCGGAGACCGGTGCCAAGAAGACCGGCACGCCGCTGTACAGCGGAACGATCTTTCATCGGGTCATTCCGAACTTCATGATCCAGGGCGGTGACCCGCTGGGCTCCGGTCGAGGTGGTCCGGGCTACCGGTTCGCCGACGAGTTCCATCCGGACCTGACCTTCAACCGGCCGTACCTGCTCGCGATGGCGAACGCCGGACCGGGGACCAACGGCTCGCAGTTCTTCGTCACGGTCGCGCCCACCGACTGGCTCAACCGCAAGCACACCATCTTCGGTGAGGTCACGCGGGGAACCGACGTGGTGGATGCGATCGCCAAGGCGCCGACCGGGGCGCAGGACCGGCCGAAGTCCGACATCGTCATCCAGGAGATCGTGATCGACCGCCGGTCCGCCTGACCGGCCGGTCACCGCCTCGAACCCGGGAGTACGGCGCATGAGAGCTCCAGCCGCGCGGCGTGCGCGGTCGTCGGCCGCCGCGTGCGTACGGGCGGCCGGACGTGTTCACGTCAGCCGTACCCCTCCGGCGGCGACGCTGGCCTCCGGGGCGGCGCGGTGACGGCGAACCCGCCCGTCGAACCGCCCACGGATGACCAGCCGGGCGGCCCGGAGCAGCGCCCGGCCGGATCGGGGCACCCGGTGGCCGAGCCGGGGTGGCGACCCACGGTCGGCCCGGCGCCCGGCTGGTCGGGGTGGACTCCACCTTCCGGTTCCGGCGGTCCCCCGCCGCCCACCGGCGGTCTTCCCGCGGGCGGTTTTCCCGCGGGTGGTCCTCCCGCCGGYCGGCCGCAGCCACCCGGCGCCGCGATGATCCCGCACTGCTACCGTCATCCGGACCGGGAGACCTACGTCTCCTGCCAGCGCTGCGGCCGGCCGATCTGCCCCGACTGCATGCGCCCGGCGGCGRTCGGCTTCCACTGCCCGGAGGAGGGCGACCGCTCCACGCCGCAGCGCCGAACGCGGACCACACTCGGCGGCCCGGCTCAGGTCGCCCGGCAGGGGCTGGTCACCCAGATCCTCATCGGCCTGTGCGTCGCCGCCTACATCCTGCAGGGCGCGCCCGGGCTGACCGGCCGCGGCACCTTCAACCGCTTCACCGGCGACTTCGCCATGATCGGAATCCGGATCGCGGCGGACGACCAGTACTATCGGCTGCTGACCGCGGCCTTCCTGCACGCCGGCGTGCTCCACATCCTGTTCAATATGTACGCGCTGTACCTGCTCGGGTTTCAGCTCGAGGCGATCCTCGGGCGGGCTCGGTACCTCGCGCTGTTCGTGGCGGGGGCGCTCGGTGGGAAYACCCTGAGTTACGTGCTCGGTGACGGGTTCACCGTGTCGGTCGGCGCGTCCACCGCGATCTTCGCGTTCTTTGCCGCCTACTACATCATCGCCCGCCGCCTGCGGGTGGACTCCCGGCAGATCCTCATCGTGCTCGGGATCAACCTMGCCATCACCTTCTCGTTCAGCAACATCGACAAATGGGGGCATCTCGGTGGGCTGGCTGTCGGTGCCATCATCGGTCTGATCTACGCCTACGTCCCGCCCCGCCGGGTGCTGCTCCAGGCGGGCGGGGTCGCCGCCGTGCTCGCGTTGCTGTTCGCCGCCGCGATCATCAAGTCGTCGACACTGGTGTAGCCCGGCAGTTGTAGCCCGACAGCCCTGGTCGCGGGGGTGAGGACGGCCGCGACGCTTGCACGCCGCCGAGTAGYGGCTACCATTCGCTTTCTTGTCAATACTCATAGTAGCGATCTACGTGTGGTGGCGATAGCGTGATGGATGCCGTGGCACGGCGCGGGCAGGGGGATCAGATGGCACATTCACCGGTGCGGCGCAGCGGGGGCAGTCCCTTCCCGCCGATCGCCGAGTACGGATTCCTGTCCGACTGTGAGACGTCCTGTCTCGTTGCCCCCAGCGGCAACGTCGAGTGGAYGTGTGTGCCCCGGCCCGATGCCCCGAGTGTCTTCGGGTCGGTGCTGGACCGGTCGGCCGGGGGCTTCCGTTTCGGTCCCGAGCGTACGCAGATCCCGGCCGGCCGGCGCTACCTCCCCGGGACGAACATTCTCGAGACCACCTGGCAGACGCCGAACGGCTGGCTCATCGTCACCGATTGCCTGGTGGTCGGGCGCTGGCATCGCACCCACAAGCGTTCGAACACGCACCGTCGGACGCCGAGCGACTGGGACGCCGACCACGTGCTGCTCCGGMTGGCTCGCTGTGAGCACGGCTCGGTGGATCTCAGCCTGGTGTGCGAGCCGAACTTCGACTACGGCCGTGAGCCCGAGTCCTGGCAGTACGAGGGAGAGGATTACTCCTCCGGCGTGATCAGCCATGCGGGCACCAACGTCACGCTKCGGCTGCGTACCGACCTGCGGCTCGGTTTCGACGGCCGGCGGGCACTGGCTCGCACCACGCTGCGGGAGGGGGACACCGCGTTCGTCGCGCTCACCTGGCGCCCGGAGGAGCCCCTGCTTCCGGACACCTACCTGCAGGCGTGCGTCGCCGTCGACCGGACAACGGAGTTCTGGCGCCAGTGGCTGTCGCGGGGAATGTTTCCCGACCATCCCTGGCGGCGCCRTCTGCAGCGCAGCGCCCTCGCGCTGAAAGGACTGACCTACGCGCCGACCGGTGCTCTGCTCGCCGCCTCGACCACCTCGTTGCCGGAGACCCCGCGCGGCGAACGGAACTGGGACTACCGATACAGCTGGATCCGCGATTCCACCTTCGCGCTGTGGGGCCTGTACACCCTCGGGCTGGACTACGAGGCCAACGATTTCTTCTCGTTCATCGCCGACGTCGCCGAGAACGATGACGACGACATCCAGGTGATGTACCGGGTGAGCGGCGAGCCGAAGATCGACGAGGAGGTCCTCGGTCACCTGTCCGGCTACGAGGGAGCCTACCCGGTACGGATCGGCAACGCAGCGGCACTGCAACGTCAACACGACGTCTGGGGTGTCGTTCTCGACTCCGTGTACCTGCACACCAAGTCCCGTGACTACCTCTCCGAACGGCTCTGGCCGGTGCTCGTGCGCCTCGTCGAGGCGGCGGCCACGCACTGGCGGGAGCCGGACCGCGGGATGTGGGAGGTGCGCGGGGCGCCGCAGCACTTCACCGTGTCCAAGATGATGTGCTGGGTTGCCCTGGACCGGGGTCGGCGGCTGGCGCAGATGCGGGGGGACGCCAAGACGGCGGCGCGCTGGCGGGCCGTGGCGGAGGAGATCCACGCCGAGGTGTGCGAGAAGGKTGTGGATCATCGCGGTGTGTTTACCCAGTACTACGGATCGAAGGCGCTCGACGCCTCACTGCTCCTGATTCCGCTGCTCGGGTTCCTGCCGGCGGCCGACGAACGCGTGAAGGCCACCGTGCTCGCGATCGCCGACGAGCTGACCGTTGACGGGCTGGYCCTGCGCTACCGCACGGAGGAGACCGACGACGGGGTCTCCGGCACCGAGGGCGCCTTCCTGATCTGCTCGTTCTGGCTGGTCTCCGCCCTGGTGGAGATCGGCGAGCTGACCCGTGCCCGGCAGCTGTGTGAACGGCTGCTGAGCCTCGCCAGCCCGCTGGATCTCTATGCCGAGGAGATCGATCCGGTCAGTGGCCGCCATCTCGGAAACTTCCCCCAGGCGTTCACCCATCTGGCCCTGATCAACGCGGTGATGTACGTGATCAGGGCCGAGGACGCCGAGGCCTACGCCCGGCCGTCCCCCTCGACCTGATCGTGCAGGCCGGTCCCGGGACAGGTGGCCACGGCGATCAGGCGAACCCGAGCGGGTCGTGGCATTAACGTGGGAGCTGTGGCCAGCCTGGAGGTTGTGGACAAGCGGGTCGAGGTCGTCCTGCGCGGGCTTGAACGGATCGGCGCGGTGCGTGGGGACGTCTCCGTGCGGCTCGACGAGGTACTCGACGTACGCCTGGCGGCGGATGCGTTCGCGGAAGTGCACGGATGGCGGGCGCCCGGGACCGGACTGCCGCGCGTCATGGCCCTCGGGACCTGGCGGTCGCGGGGCGGCAAGGAGTTTGTCGCTGTCTACCGCGGCCGGCCCGCGGTCGTGGTGGAGGTCCGCCCGGGTGGCGAGTTCCGGCGCCTGATCGTCACAACCGGCGACGCCGAACGCGCCGTGGCGCGTCTGCGCAGGGCGGTCATCGCGCGCTGACGGTCCCGGATCCGGACCCGGCGTCAGGGCCGGCCGTCAGTCGGACCCGGACCCGGACCCAGCCCCGGACCCAAGGATCGCCTCGGCTTCCACTTCGACGACCCAACGCTCGTCGAGTAGTCCCGCAACGACGACCATCGTGGCGGCTGGGCGGATCGCGGCGAACAGCTCGCCGTGGACGGYGCCGACGGCCGGAGCGTGGGCGGGATCGGTGATGAACATCCGGGTACGGGTGACGTCACCGAGATCGGTGCCCGCCTCGCGCAGTGCGGTGCGGATGATCTCGAAGCACCGCCGGGTCTGCAGCTCAGCGTCCGGTGGAACCGTGTCGTCCGGCCACACCGGCCCAGTCCCACTGACGAACACGCGTTCGCCCACGCGGAGCGCCCGGGAGAACCCGATCGTGGCTTCGTAGGGTGAGGAGCCGGAAATCTTCTGACGTTCAGGATGCAACAGGATTCCCTGGGTAATCGGTGATCAAGGTGGAGGTATCCACACTTGTGGACAACGGTTGTGGATGAATAACACGGCTGGAAGCTCTGGTGGTTGTGCCGGGCGTGGCCATCAGGCGTCTGGCGTGCGGGCCGGCTATCGCCACTGGGTCGACACGGCCAGTCCGACGACGACAAAACCAAACCCGATAAGGATGTTCCAGCCGCCCAGCCCCTCCATCCCCAGGACGCCGCCGTTGGAGAAGTAGTAGACGAGCAGGTAGGCGATCCCGAGCAGGAAGAACGCGAGGATCAGACCGCCGAACCAGGGCGGGGACGGCGGCTTCCGCCTGCGTGCCGACGCGCCCGCGGTGGTGGTCGGGGTTGGCTTCTTGGGCTTGCGGCGTCGTGACTCGGGCACTGCGGAACTCCTCGATGGCCGTGCGTGGACGAGAGCGGCGACCGTCGTCGCCGTCCTCGTCCGGCCATCGGCGGTCTCGCGCTGGGTACCAGCGTAGACAGGGCGTCCGTGGAAACGCCGTTGCGTACCGGCCGGCGGGATTCACCTCCGGTCGGGGCCCGGGCGACGCCGACGTCGCGGCCGGTGCCGGGGCGATCAGACCCATGTGGCATCGAGAGCGCCATCGGCCGCGTAGCCTGCGCGGGAGGCGATACCTCCGACGCGGCGGACGGATCGCCCGGCCGGGCTGGTTGTGGCATGGTCGCGTGCCGCCCCCGGCGATTCATCGGCATGCATGGGTGAACCGTTCAGCGGGGCACCGAGGGAGATTGGGGACGACGGTGCACGGCGGGCTACGGCCCTGGCCCTGGCCGGGGGGCCGGTCGCGGCGGGTGATCTGGGCGGTGTCGCTGTTCTGGGCCGGCGTGCTGTCCGGCGTCGTGGTGCTGGACGGCGGCCCGTTCGATCGGGCCGGCCCGCGGGACACTGCCGCTTGGGCGGCCCAGGAGCGGGCGGGAGTCGCGCAGGTTGTAGACGAGGAGGCGGGCCGGGTGGCCGACCGCCGCGCCGGGCTGGACGCCGAGTCGCGGCGGCGCGCGACCACGGCGCAGGCCGTCCCGTCGGGGGCACCGGGCTTCGCGCTCGGGACCGATGCCGCCGCCCGGTCCCTGGTCGAGTCGCTGGCCGGTCCCGCGGGGTTGGCCCCGGTGCGCGGGCCGGCGCTGACCGTCGAGCTGGACGACGCCCCGCGGGAGGGCCGGGGTGGCCCGTACGCCCCCGGCGTGCCCGCCCCGAGGCCCGACGATCTCATCGTGCACCAGCAGGATGTCCAGGCGGTCGTGAACGCGCTGTGGGCCGGCGGCGCCGAGGCGATGAGCATCATGGACCGCCGGGTGACGGCACTGACGGCGGTCCGCTGCGTCGGGAACACTCTTCTGCTGCACGGCGAGGTCTTCTCCCCGCCGTTCCGGATCACGGCGATCGGGGAGGTCGCCGCGCTGCGCTCCAGCCTGCAGGCCAATCCGCAGGTCACGATCTACCGGCAGTACGTCGACGCCTACCGGCTGGGATACCGCGTCGAGGAGGCCGCCGACAGCCGGCTACCCGGCTACGACGGGCCGATCGACCCGTCCGGCATCGCCAGGCGCGGCTAGGAGAACGCCGCCGTCCGCAGGGTCTCGACCTCGGCGGACAGCCCCGGTGCGAGCCTGCGCGCCGCGCCGCCGTCGCCGCACTGGTCCAGCCAACGGGCGAGGATCAGGTGGCCGCCCTGGGTGAGGACGGACTCCGGGTGGAACTGCACGCCCTCGAGCGGGAGGCGTCGATGGCGCAGCGACATCACCACGCCGCTTTCGGTCCGGCCGGTCACCTCGATTTCCTCGGGAAGGGTGTCCTCCTCGACGGCCAGCGAGTGGTAGCGGGTCGCGACGAACGGCGACGGCAGGTCCGTGAGAACGCCGGTCCGGTCATGGCGGACGACCGAGGTCTTGCCATGCAGCAACTCCGGGGCGCGGTCGACGGTAGCGCCGAACGCGACCGCGATCGCCTGATGGCCCAGGCACACCCCGAGCAGCGGCATGCCGCCCGACGCGCAGGCTCGCACCATGGGAATGCTCACGCCGGCCGCCTCGGGCGTACCCGGTCCCGGGGAGAGCAGGACCCCGTCGACGCCGAGCGCGGCGAGGTCGGCCGGCGTCATCTCGTCGTTGCGGCGCACGATGCATTCGGTCTCGAGCTGGCCCAGGTACTGGACAAGGTTGAAGACGAACGAATCGTAGTTGTCGATCACCAGGATGCGCATCAGATCGTGACCTCCCGCGGCATCAGGCACCCTGCCGTGGGCGGCCGCAGTCCCATACTGCCTGAGCAGCCACGACCGCCTCCGTCGGCGCGACGACCTCAGGTGCCGCCACCGCCGGAACCGCCACCGCCGTTGCGGCCGCCCAGCAGCCCCCCCAGGCCGCCCGGCTTCGTCGTGGCCGGTGTCCCAGGGGTGGGATTACCCGTCGGGCTCGGCGAAGTGCTGGTCGGCTCCGTGGTCGGGGTGGGCCCGGTTGGCGTCTCGGTTGGAGTCGGCGGCGCGGTGGTCTGGATCTGCTGGGCGACGGACAGCGTGATGGTCGAACCCCGAGGGACGTTGCCGCCGGACGGGCTCTGGTCCACAACCGTCCCCGGCGCCACGTTGTTGTTCGCGACGGGCTGCTGGGCCGCCCTCAGCCCGTAGCGGCCGAGTTCGGCGGCGGCATTGTCGTACGTGCGGTTGCGCACGTCGGGAACGTTGACGTTCGGGCTGACCACGTTGAGCGTGACCGTGCTGCCGCGCTTGACGGCCGAACCCGCCTGCGGATCGGTGCTGTCCACCGTGCCGACCTTCTGGCTGGTCGGGTTGCCGTAGGCCATCGGGTTCGGGACCAGCCCCAACGCCCGCAGGGCCGCCTCGGCCTCGGCCTGGGTCTTCCCGATCAGGTCGGCGGGGATCTGGACGTCGTCGGCGGCCTTGCCGATCGACAGGGTGATCACCCCCTTGGCGGCGACCTCCTTGCCTTCGGCCGGGTCGACCGCCGTGACCCGACCGGCCAGGTCCGGTGAATCGACCAGCTTCGTGACCACCTCCCCCCCGAAGCCGGCGCTCTGCAGCCGGGCGCGGGCCTGCTGCTCGTTCTGCCCGACGAGGCCGGTCGGGACGAGGATCTTCTTCGTGGAGGCGGTGTTGTCACCGGTGCTGAGGAAGGTCGTGGCGAGCAGGACGACGGCGACGAAGACGATGACGATTCCGAGACCCGCGAGGATGTACTTCCACGCCTGGGAACGCTCCTGATTGGGAACGGCCCGCCGGTCGATGGCCCCGGTCACGTCGTAGYGGTCGAACGGACCGGTGCCGAACCGGCCGTCGTCGTAGGGGACGTCGCGGTAAGTGGTCTGGTCGTCGTTGCGGTAGTCGTCGTCGCGGTAGCGGTCCCGGGTGGGATAACCCGCTCGGTCACCGCGGCTGAGGATCGCCGTGCCGGGCGCGGCCGGGCCGAGGGTGGTGGCGGCCCCGCCCGCGCCACCACCTCCCATCATGGCGTGCACGCGCCGTCCGGCCAGCGCCCGTTCCAGATCGTCGCGCATCTCACCCGCAGTGCCGTAGCGGTCGTCGGCGTCCTTCTCCATCGCCTTGAGGACGATCGCGTCGGCCTCGGGGGAGATGTCGCGATCGTGAGCGGACGGCGGCAGCGGGTCCTCCCGCACGTGCTGGTAGGCCACGGCCACCGGGTTGTCCCCGCGGAACGGCGGCGACCCGGTGAGCAGTTCGTAGAGCARCACCCCGGTGGTGTAGACGTCGCTGCGGGCGTCAACGCGGGCTCCTCGGGCCTGCTCCGGGGACAGGTACTGAGCGGTGCCGATCACCGCCGCCGTCGCGGTCATGGTCGAGGAGGTCGCGGTGGTGGCGCGGGCGATGCCAAAGTCCATGACCTTGACCGAGCCGTCCGGGCTGAGCATCACGTTCGCCGGCTTGATGTCGCGGTGGATGATCCCCATCCGGTGGCTGTAGTCCAGGGCGGCACAGACGTCGGAGGTGATCTCCATAGCGCGGCGTTCGGTGAACCGGCCCTCGGTCTGCAGCGCGTCGCGCAGGGTCCGTCCCTCGATGAACTCCATCACGATGTAGGGGATCTGCGCCCCGTTGATGAGGTCCTCGCCCGTGTCGTACACCGAGACGATCGCGGGGTGGTTCAGCGCGGCCGAGGACTGCGCCTCTCGGCGGAACCGGGCGAGAAAGGTGGGATCACGGGCGAGGTCCGGGCGCAGCGTCTTGACGGCGACCTCACGGCCGAGCCTGATGTCACGACCGCGGAAGACCTCCGCCATGCCGCCATAGCCGATGCCCTCGCCCAGCTCGTAACGCCCGCCGATGATCTGCGGCCCAGCCCCCGGGGCATACATCTCCGTCACGTCGGTCACGAATACTCCCCTGCCGTCGCCCCTCCCGCGCCGGAAATCGCCGACCCGGCGTTACCGCTGACGATTTCATCACCGATTGCGGTTGGGTAGACCACCCTCGGTGGTGTGGTCGCGGAGTTCGATGCGGAATTGCTGCCGGAGAACAACCTGTTGGTCGCGAATGCGACGATCACCACGGTGAGGATCAGCAGAATGATCAGAAGTGGCAGTGGCAGGGCGGGACGGGAGGCCGCCTTCGGCCGGTGCCGTCGAGCGGCTCGCCCCTCCCAGCCCGGCCGCAGATCATCCGGGCTGTCMGGGCCGGACGGACCTGGGGGGCCGCCGGGGGTACGGGCCCACGGCGGCGGACCCGGGTGGTAGGCGGTGCCGGGATCGCGGGGGCCGCCACGGTCCGACGTCCCGTAGGCCGAGCCGCCGTACGCCGACTCGGGGCCACCGTACGCCGTGTCGGGGCCGCCGAAGGGCGGGCTGTGCAGGGCCGTTGCAGGTACGTCGGGTCCGCCGAGCATGGCTTCCGGGCCATCGGGAACCGCCTGGGCGTTGTCCGGCGAAGCGCCGGTGCGCCCCGGTCCACTGGTGTGACCGGACGGTGGCGGTGCGGCCACCCAGGACGGTGGCCGGGTGCGCGAGGTGGATCGGGGCGGGCGAGCGGCGGCACCGGCGGGCGGGAGGACGGCGCCCGGCCCCGGATGGCGGGCGGTCGCGTCCGGTGCGCCGGGCCAGCGCGCCGGCTCCGGGCTCCACAGACTGCGCCGGATCCCGGCCGCCGAACGCGCGAATGCCCCCGCCGAACTGGGCCTGCGCGCGGGGTCCTTGGCCATCGCCGAGTCCACCAGGGCCCGTACCTGGTAGGGGATGTCGGTCGGCAGCGGGGGCGGGGTGTCCTGCTGGTGGGCCATCACGACCACGATGGGGTTGCGGTCGTCGAAGGGGCGGCGACCGGCGAGGCACTCGTACGCGACGACGCCGAGCGAGTAGACGTCGCTCGCCGGTGTCACCGGACGCCCGGACGCCTGCTCGGGGGACACGTAGTAGGCCGTCCCCATCATGATGCCGGTGGCGGTGAGCGGCGCGGCGTCGACCGCGCGGGCGATCCCGAAGTCGGTGACCTTCACCGCGCCGTCCGGGCGCAGCAGCAGGTTGCCGGGCTTGACGTCGCGATGGACCACGCCGAGGGCGTGCGCGGCCTGCAACGCGTCGGCCGCCTGCCCGAGGATGTCCAGCGTGCGTTCCGGGGACAACCGCTTCTCCCGGTGCAGCGCGGCGGAGAGGGGCTCCCCCTCCACCAGCTCCATGACCAGGTAGGCGGTCGGGTAGTCGTCGGCGGTCGCGACCTCGCCGTAGTCATAGACCGAGGCGACGCCCGGGTGTGACAGCCGGGCGGCATGGCGGGCCTCGCCGCGGAACCGCACCAGGAACGACTCGTCGCTGGCGTACTCCGGGCGCAGCAGTTTCACCGCGACGGGGCGGCCGAGGGTCAGGTCCAGGCCACGCCAGACCTCACCCATGCCGCCGGCGGCGATCCGCCCGTTCAGGCGGTACCGGTTGTCGAGGACGGTGTTCGGCGACGCGGCGCCGGCGAAGGGCTGCGACGGGGAGATGGGATTGCCCGGGGAGTTGTTCATGGCTTGTCCAATGCGGCCTGTATGACCTGTTTCGCGACGGGGGCGGCGACGGCACCACCGGTACCCAGCTCGCCGCCGCCGTCCTCGACGATGACGGCAACCGCGATCTTCGGAGCGTCCGCCGGGGCGAACCCCACGAACCAGGCRTGCGGCAGGCTGGTGCCGTGCTCGGCGGTCCCCGTCTTCCCGGCGACGGTGACGCCGCCGATCTGCGCCCGCCGACCGGTCCCCGACGTCACCACGCTTTCCATCATGGTCGTGAGCTGGGCGGCCACCTCGCTGCTCACCGGTTCACCGAGTTTCTTCGGCTCGGTTTTGCTGATCCTCTTGAGGTCCGGGCTGCGTAGTTCGGACACGATATAGGGCTTCATCTCCGTGCCGTCGTTGGCGATCGCCGCGACCACCTCCGCCATCTGTAGGGGCGTGACCCGGACGTCGTACTGGCCGATCGCCGACTGCGCGGTCTGCGCGGCGTCGAGCTTGGCGGGGAAGACGCTACGGSCCTGCTGCAAGGGGAAGTCGGGGAAGGTCGCGTTCAGGCCGAAGGCCTCGGCCTGCCGGCGCAGGGTGTCGGCACCGAGATCGATACCGAGCTGTGCGAAYGCGGTGTTGCAGGAGATGGCGAGCGCGTGAATGAGGGTGTCGGTCTCGCCGTCGCCGCAGCGTTCGCCGCCGAAGTTCGGCAGCCGCACGGTGCTCAGTGGGAGCGGTAGCTCATCGGGTGCCGCGACACGAGTGTCCGGCGTCCTGCCTTGTGACAGCGCGGCGGCGGCGGTGATGAGCTTGAAGGTCGAACCGGGCGGATAGGTCTGCTGGGYTGCCCGGTTCAGCAGCGGTTGATCTGGATTGCCCGACAGCAGCCCATAGGCATTGGCCGCGGCCTTCTCATCATGGGCCGCCAGCGCGTTCGCGTCGTAGGAAGGGTTGGTGACCATCGCCAGGATCGCGCCGGTCGACGGCTCGATGGCGACCACCGCGCCCTTGCGGTTGCCGAGCGCCTCCGCCGCCGCCTTCTGGACGGCGGGGTTGATCGTGGTGACCACGGAACCGCCGCGCCGCTCCGCGCCGGTGAACAGGCCGGTCACCCGGCTTGCGAGCAGTMGGTCGTCGTCTCCGGACAGGAAGACGTCCTCGGACCGCTCCAGGCCGGCCGCCGTGAACAGCGTGTAGTAGCCGGTAACGTTGGAGTAGAGCTGCCCGGCCGGATACTGCCGCTGGTACTTGTACTGGTCGTTCGACGGCACCGAACGTGCGATCTCCACGTCACCGGCGACGATCGCGCCCCGCTGTCGTTCCAGGCRCTCGGTGATCTGACGCCCGTTCGTCGGCTGGGACTTGAGGCTGCCCGCCTCGCCCACCTGGAGCCAGTTCGCGTTCACCAGGAGCGCGGCGAAGAGGACCATGCAGGCGACGGCGACCTTGCGCACCGTGCGGTTCATGTCGTCTTCACCACCTGGGTGGGACTCTCTGCAACCGCGCCCGGGTCGAACAGGGGGGCATCCGGCACCGGTTCGGGTGCGCGGCGGGCGGCGTCGCTGACCCGCAGCAGCAACGCGATGATCGCGGCGTTGGCCACGATGGACGACCCGCCGTAGGAGACGAACGGCAGCGTGAGCCCGGTCAGCGGGATGAGCCRCATGACCCCGCCCACCTGCACGAACACCTGCAGCGCMAGGGTGAAGGACAGCCCGGCCGCCAGCAGTTTGCCGAACGGGTCCTTCGCGCCGAGGGCCGCGCGCATCCCGCGCAGCACGACCAGGGCGTACATCATCAGGATGGCCATGACGCCGGTGAGACCGAGCTCCTCACCGAGRCTCGCCATGATGAAGTCGGTGTTMGCGAACGGCACMTTCTGCGGGTGCCCCTCCCCGAGCCCCGTACCGGTGATGCCACCGGCGGCGAAGCCGTAGAGGCCCTGCACGAGCTGGTACGACGTGCTCGACGGGTTGTCACCGTCGAAGGCGTGCAGCCAGCCGTCCACCCGGACCTGGACATGGCTGAACATGCTGTGCGCGATCACGGCACCGAACAGAAACAGCACGAAGCCGACCAAGAGCCACGATACCCGCTCGGTGGCGACGTAGAGGACGACCATGAACATTCCGAAGAACAGCAGGGACGAGCCGAGGTCCTTCTGCACGATCAGGATGCCCAGGCTCGCCAGCCACGCCACCAGTACCGGCCCGAGGTCGCGGGCGCGCGGGATCCCCATCCCGAGAAAGGAGYGGGAGGCCACCGAGAGGACCTCGCGTTTGTTGACCAGATAGCCGGCGAAGAAGATCAGAAGAATGATCTTCGAGACTTCGCTCGGCTGGAAGGAGAACGGCCCGATCCGCAGCCAGRGGCGCGCGCCGTTGATGGTCGCGCCGATGCCCGGCGCGATCGGCAGCACCAGACCGACCAGACCGACCAGGCCGGCCGTGTAGGCGTACCGGGCGAGSGAGAGATGATCGCGTACCAGCGCCAGCACCAGGATGAAGACGATGACCGCCAGCAGGGTCCAGACGAGCTGCGTCTGCGCGGCACCGGGCGGAATGTGGGTTCCCGCCCGCTCGGCGGCATCCGCCTTGGCGAGGTCGAGCCGATAGATCATGACCAGGCCCAGGCCGTTGAGCGCGACGACGACCGGGAGCAGCACCGGGTCGGCGGCCGGCGCGAACCTGCGTACCGCCAGGTGGGCCAGCGCCCACAGGCAGAAGAAGCCGAGACCGATKGAGAAGATCCCGAGCGAGACCTGGCCGATGTCGGCGAAGGTCAACGCGGCGAGCGCGCTGGTCGCGAGCACGCCGGCGAAGATCATCAGGATGAGCTCCCGGCGCCGGTACGGCGGGAGGTTGGTGCCGGTGGGCAGCGGGAAACCGGCGAAGGTCGCGGTGAGGTCCGCCGACCTCGGCCTGCGTAGCGGAGGTAGGGGGATCGGCGGGCGGGTCATCGCTGGCCTGAGATCACGGTGAGGGGGTGGGGACGGGTGTGGTCGGGCATCCCGGGACCGTGACGCCGGCACCGGTCGCCGGCTGGCACAGGGCGGTGGACAGGAGGGAGGAGCCCGAGGTGCCCGACGGCACCTTGGAACGGTCGGTCGGACTCGGACTCGGGCGTACGGAGGGCGTGGCCGGGGTCCGTAGGCGCGAGATGATCTTTTCCGCATCGTCGCGGCTGCCGGCGCGGATGCCTCGTCGGAGCTCCGCCTGATCGGGCTCCGCAACCTCCGACAGTGGCTGACGGCGGGGGAGTACCACCGAGGACAGCGGAATGCCCTTCACTCCCTGGAAGAGGGCGACGTGTTCGTCGTCGACGCCGACATAGTACTGCCCGCGCACGTAGGTCCACCCGGCCGCGGCACCGGCCGCGATGAGCACGAACACCACRGTGGAGACGAACAGGACCCGCCGCCCGGAGCGCCGTCCCCCGGATCCTTCCGGGTCGGAGTCGTCGCCGTCGTCGTCGCCCCGATCGCTGGCCTGCGCCTGGCGGTCCCGCCGGTGGAAGCCCGGCCGACCGATACGGGCCGCCTTCGCCGCCGCGGACTCGTGGTCGGGGTACTGGGGATTCGGCCCGCTGCGGGCCGGCGACGCGCCGGGAACCGCCCGCTTCTCGGCCGCCGCGCCGGCTACGAGGGGATAGGGCTCCGCCTCGCCGTGGTCCTCCTCGATGTCGGCGACCACGACGGTGATGTTGTCCGGGCCGCCGCCCTTGAGGGCCAGGTCGACCAGCTGGTCGACCGCCTCCTGCGGGGTGGGCAGCAGCAGCGTCTCGAGGATTGTCTCCTCGCTCACCACCCCCGACAGGCCGTCGGTGCACAGCAAGTAGCGGTCTCCCGCAATCGCCTGGCGCACGGAGAGATCGGGCTCGACCTCCCGACCGTCGAGCGCCCGCATCAGCAGCGAGCGCTGCGGATGGGTGTTCGCCTGCTCGGGGGTGATCCGACCCTGGTCCACGAGATCCTGCACCAGGGTGTGATCGTGGGTGACCTGGCTGAGGACGCCGTCGCGCAGCAGGTAGGCCCGGGAATCGCCGACGTGCAGCACCCCGAGCATGTCACCGGAGGAGAGCACGGCGGYCACCGTGGTGCCCATGCCGTCCAGCGCGCTGTTCTCCAGCGACATCTCGCGCAGCTGCCGATTGGCGTCCCGGACGGCCTCGTTCAGCTCCGTCACGAGATCGTCGCTGTSGATCGCGTCGTCGAGATCCGCCAGGCGGGAGATCACCGTTGAGCTGGCGACCTCCCCCGCGGCATGACCACCCATGCCGTCGGCCACCGCCAGCAGGCGGAGCCCGGCATAGGCTGAATCTTCGTTTCCTTCCCGTACGTGCCCGACATCCGAGCGGACGGCGAAGTGAAGCCTGAGGCTCACCGGTGGAGCTCCAGGACCGTCTTCCCGATCCTGACCGGCGCGCCGAGAGGTACCGGCATGGGACTGGTCACCTTCGTACGGTTGAGGAATGTGCCATTGGTCGAGCCCAGGTCCTCCACGAACCACTGCCCGTCGTGGGGCACGAGTCTCRCATGCCGCCCGGATGCGAAGTCATCCTCGAGGACCAGAGTCGAGTCCTGTGCCCGTCCGATGGTGACAGGTGCCGTTCCTAGCGGGATCGTTGTGCCGGTCAAGGGGCCTTTGGTCACCACGAGTTTGCTAGGTGTCTGTGGCTTGCGTGGAGGTTGGGGTGGAGTGCGCGGCGGCGTCGGCCGGACCAGGGGGGGCGRCTCGCGCCGCTGCTGACGCTTGGTGGGRCCGAACATGTCCAGCCGGACGGCGCGCACGGCGACCAGAACGAATCCCCAGAGGAGGGCAAGGAATCCGATCTTGACAACCAGCAGTACGAGTTCGCTGGGTTCAGTGGGGTCCATCGGGCGCTACCAGCCTCGAGCCGATCTGGGCCGGCCACGTCGACCATCCCCGCCGGGAGGCTCCGCGGCGGCGCGGCCGGGGAGCTCCGTGTCGGCGTCGTACACGTCGTCGAGGGGTTCGAGCCCATCGGGCGGCGAACCGGAGCCGGGCCGGCGGCCGGGGTTRCTCGGCTCGCGGTAGGGGTCGGCTCGCCGAGGAGCGTCGGTTCGCCGAGGAGCGTCGGTTCGCCGAGGAGCGTCGGCTCGCCGAGGAGCGTCGGCTCGTCCCTCACGCCCGTCACGGGGGTCACGGTGATAGGGGTCACGACCACCGTGGTCGCGCGGCTGGTCGTAGCCGTGATCCCKTTCCGGTGTCCGGTCCCGGTACGGGTCCCTCCGGTTCTGGTATGAATCGTCCCGGTACCCCGGCCCACCGCGCCGATCACGATCGGCGTACGGGTCGACACGGCCGGCGTGTGGCGACGAGCCGCGCCGGTACGGGTCGTCCGGCGCGGGCGTGGGACGGCGGTCCGGCGGGATGGTCTCCCGGCCCCCGGCCTGGGCCGGCGGAGGTGTTCCACGGGCGCCCACGCGCGCCGGACCATTCCCCCGCCCGTCCTCGCGACGGAAGACGATCGTCGCGGTACCGAGCTCGATCTTGTCCCCGTTGACCAACTTGACCTGCGTCGCCGCGCGACCGTTGACCAGGCTGCCGTTGGTGGACCCGGCGTCGACRTAGAGGAACTGCCCGTCGGGAAGCCGGCGTATCTCGCCGTGGCGACGAGACACACCGGTGTCGTTCAGGCGGATGTCGCACTCGACGCTGCGGCCGATCACGGTCGTCTCGGCGTCCAAGGGATACTCCCGTTCCCCTCCGCCCGCGGGCCCTCCCGGGGCCTTCGTGGTAATGACGAGGTGCGGGGTGCCGGGAGCGCCCGGTCGGGGAGGGCGTGCGCGCCGTTCAGTCACCGCTCCCGGGTCCGCGGCGGCCACGCTGCTGCGAACCCGGAAGACGCCGACATCGAGATCGGTGGCCTCGGACATCCGCACGGACACCGGGCCGACGAAGGTGTAACGCTGCTCGGCCGCATGCTCGCGAACCATCTCGGCGAGCTCGTCGCACAGCGCCCGGTCGTAGGGGGCGAGCCGGGCGAAGTCGCCGCCGGCGAGCTCGACGGCGAACTCGTTGGGCACCAGCACCCGGTTCGAACTGACCGCCCGCCGATCGTCGGTTTCCCGGGCCAACGCGCTGGCGATCTCGACGGRCTCGACTCCGCCCTTGAACACCTTCGCGAACRCACCCTCGACGAGGCCGCCCAGGCGCCGTTCGAAGCGTTGTAGCACGCCCATGCTCGACCTCCCTTCTCCCGGTCTGTGAGATCGTATGCCCCCGGGCGCGGACGTCCCACGGCTCGGCAGCTTGACATGTTCGCGACGGGCCCGACCCCCCTCCGTGAAGGACATCTCCGGCGTGGTAGCGTGTCGTCTGGTCAAGAGATAGTCCCACTCGGGCGAGTGGCGGAATGGCAGACGCGCACGGTTCAGGTCCGTGTGTCCTAGCGGACGTGGGGGTTCAACTCCCCCCTCGCCCACGCAAGCCCCTGGCGGCGCGTGCTGCGCCGTCAGGGGCTTTCGTCATGCTGGCCGGGGGGCCGA